>QIMB01000354.1 GCA_003233615.1 Nitrospirota bacterium | reverse complement strand
TTCCGAGTGCGGCCATTCGAAAACAAGTCTGGGAATCCGCACTCAAGACCTTAAAATGCGATACCGCAACACAATGGGCGGAGGAATTGGCCAGGCAATTTCAACTGACACCGGGAAAAATTCAGGATGCCGTGCAATCTACAGTCACAGAAGCAAGTTATGCCAGCGGACAAGGGATCGGCCTAAAGGCCCTTTATGCTGCCTGCCGTAAACAATCGAATCAAAAACTTCAGGCACTTGCCCTCAAAATTTCACCCCGTTACGGTTGGCAGGATATTGTCCTGCCCGAAGACAAATGCACGCAATTAAAAGAAGTCTGTCAGCAAGTCAAACATCGCACCCGTGTTTTTGAAGACTGGGGGTTTGCGAACAAGCTTTCCCATGGTAAGGGTTTGAGCATCCTATTCTCAGGCCCTCCTGGCACGGGAAAGACCATGGCCGCAGAAGTCATCGCAAATGCCCTGCAACTGGATCTCTATAAAATAGACCTCTCAAGTATTGTCAGTAAATACATTGGGGAAACTGACTGAAAAAAATCTCTCCAAAATCTTTCAAGAAGCACAAACGAGCAACGCCATCCTCTTTTTTGATGAAGCAGACGCCCTCTTTGGAAAACGAACCGAAGTTTCGGATGCCCACGACCGCTACGCCAATATCGAAACCAGCTACCTACTACAAAAAATGGAGGAATACGAAGGCGTCGTCATGCTTGCGACCAACCTGCGGGACAACATGGACGAGGCCTTTACACGGCGCATTCGTTTTATTATTGAATTTCCTTTTCCAGACGTCGACAGTCGTCTTAAAATTTGGAAAGCACACTTCCCCAAAACCGCACCATTGAGTGATGACATCGACTTTGATTTTTTAGCAAACCGCGTGCAAGTCGCCGGGGGCAACATCAAAAATATTGTTTTGAATGCCGCATTTTGTGCGGCAGAAGAAGGAAGTCCAATCAGCATGAGGCATCTCATGCACGGCATAAAACGAGAATACGAAAAGATTGGAAAGATGTGGGATGAAAATCGCTTGTTTAAAAAAGTTGCCCCGATCAAAACATCAGAATCTAAGGAGTTGTAATCATGATGACCTCCAAAATAGAAAATAAACAGGGACAAGCCGATGGGTTGCAGCCTTCAAACAAACCCAAATTGAAAGCTACAGGAAACAGTCCTCTTGGCTCAAAACCCAATTCCCTGGTTTTAGCACAAAGAAATCTAGGGAATCGCAACATCCAGACACTTTCAGATCGCAATATTGGCCGTCCCCTGATCCAGCGAAAATGTGCTTGCGGCGGGAGCTGTGCCGGATGCAGCGCAAAACCAGAGGACGAAAGAAGCTTCGTGCAGCCAAAACTCACAGTCGGACCAGCAAACGACACTTATGAACAAGAGGCTGACCGCGTTGCGGATCAAATTATGCGGATGCCAGACGTGATGGCACAGGCCGATGAGGAAGAAGAGGAGTTGATTAAGCCCAAAATACAGAGGGTTTCGGTTCAGAGCGATTTTGGTTTCGATCCCGGCCCGGATTTTCAGCTTTCGCAAGGAGGGGGACAAGGCCTTTCCCCCTCCACACGTGACTTTATGGAAACGCGCTTTGGCACAAGTTTTGGACAAGTCCGAATTCACAATGACCATGCTGCACAACAATCCGCCGCGCAGATCCGCGCCAAGGCCTTTACGTCCGGCAATCATATCTGGCTTGGAAAAGGAACCTCAGGAGAAGACAAAAACCTCATGGCCCATGAGTTAACACATGTCATCCAGCAAACAGGATCGACACCCAGGGAAAAAAGTAGATTAAGCCTCTCTCAGGGGGCGCCTTCTTCTCGCATTCAGCCTGCTCGCTTGCCATGTACCTCAATAAAAACGGTGAATGTTTATGGCGTAAATCTCCCTGGAGCGACAGGCGATATTACGGCAGATGTGGCAAATGCCAATCCGATTCTTTGTCAATGCGGTATCACATTGAATGTCGTGGGTAGTGAGTCCTGGCAAACAGACCTACAGGATCGTCTCAATCCACTTGGGGTTCTTAATGAATACCCATCTCCGGGGAATGCAACGGCTGAGGAAATCGAGATGTTAGCTTACCAACCCGGTGGTGATGCCCTTCATATCTATTATGCGCCATCTTTATCTAGCGGGAACTTGGCCGAAGCCTTTTGGACAAGCGGTTTTCCAACGCTTAGCAATGGCGTTGTGATGTCCAATGCAGCACCAGGGTGGGTTTTGCCTCACGAAATTGGCCACGTTTTGCTCGACGACGGATCTCATTTCACCGGGAACAACGACAACCTCATGACCTCCGGAGGCAGCAATTCAGGTGCCGGGGAACTAGTGGAGGAGCAATGTCAGCGAATGTGATGTGCAAGCATTCAGAGTAATTCTGCTTTATAGAGGAGTGAAACATTTATGTCAGGTTTTGGTAACAAACCCAAAATTCTACGCGGTGCTTTTGTTGAATATGGCCTCAGCCTACCCCCTCTTTTTGTGGTATTTCAATTCAACCCAATTCAACTCACCCGAAACCGCAGCCTGTCCTTTTCTGTCCCCGGTGAAACGGCCACAACGCCACGCAATCAGACCCTGCATTACACCGAATCCAATCTTTTGAAAATTCAAGAACAACAGCAGGTGACGATCCCGGAAGAGAGCATCAGTTTTGACATTCGTTTGGATGCAACGGACGATCTCAATGAGGGCGATGCAATTACCGAACAATTTGGCATCGCCCCGCAGCTCTCAACGCTTGAACTCATGGTCCATCCCAAAGAAGAAAGTTTGATCGGTCAGGCCCTGGGATCTTTGCTCGGATCGCCCGGTGGTTTTAGTTTCACCAAGGGGGCAAACCCACCGCTTGTGCTTTTTATCTGGGGACGAAAACGGGTCTGGCCCGTCAATCTCGAACAATTGAATATCACTGAGACCGAGTTCAGCACAGACTTAAATCCGATTCGTGCAACGGCCTCGGTAAGCATGAAAGTCATTGAGGGAAAAAACCTAGCTTATAAATACACAAAAGTCATGAAAGAAGCGATGTCCGTACTCAACTTGGCGAATATTTCCGATATTGCCGATGTGGTTATTCCCGGTTAGGAGAAAGACATGTTTTCAAAAATCTCTCGATATAAAAAACAAGAAGATGTCGTCACAACGGATACGGAAGACAAAACTGCCGTATCAAAAGCCCTTCGACTTTTGTCGGAAACACCAGGGCGATTTCTGCACACCGTGGAGGAAGTGGATCGTTTGGATCACCTGGCCTATAAATATTACAAACAGCCTCGAAAATGGTGGCGGATCTGTGATGCCAATACGGAATTTATGTCGCCGCAGGCTTTATTGGGAAAAGATCCCATGAAAACGACGCATTTCACTCTTACGGTGTATGACGAAGCCCCAAAGCCCTACTGGGCACCTCTCCTGAGTGCCTTAAAAGAAACGGTCGGGGTAGAAAGCGTAGGCCTAAAAAAGGAAGAAGTCGTCCTGATTGATCGCATTAAAACGGTTGGCCTCGAAGAAGTCTCAGTGAAAGTTCCCCAGTATCGTCATACGCTCATCATCAAACATAATGTGATGAATATCGCAGCAGAAAACCTGGTGAGCCAAATCACGGCGCTTTCATTTGTCGTCAGCCCACCAGAACCCGTCGGTCGCATCGGAAAACAAATCATTATTCCACCGAATACGGTGGGCTAGGCCACTTATGATTGAAAATGAAAACTTCTCCATTGAAATCGAAGGCCAGGAAATCGAAGATCTTTATCCCGATTTGAATCAGCTTGAAATCGAATTGGATGACGAACTGGCGGGGATGTTTCGCATGACATTTGCCATGAGCCAAGACAGTACGGGGCTATGGCTTTATTTGGATGATGAACGGCTCCAGGTTTGGCAAGAAGTCGTCATCCGCGCAGGATTTGGCGAAGGCATAGAAGAGGTTATTTCTGGATATATCACCCACGTGAAACCGCGTTTTGAAATGGATGCGGCACAAAGCACACTCGAAATCTGGGGGATGGATCGAAGTGTCTTGATGGATCGGGAAGAAAAGCTCAAGGACTGGCCGAACAAAACAGACAGCGACATCGCGACAGAGATTTTTGGCAACTACGGTTTAAGCCCGGCGCTTGAAGCGACGGACATCGTACACGATGAAGCCATTTCGACCATCATTCAACGGGAGACGGATATCCAATTTTTAAAACGATTGGCGCTCAGAAATGGCTTTGAATGTTATGTCGAAGGCACGACGGGCTATTTCCGTCCGCCACAAATAAGCGCCGCACCACAACCCCTCTTGGCCCTGCATTTTGGCGAAGAAAGCAACCTCACGCAGTTTTCTCTGGAGGTGAATGCCTTGGATGCGGCGAATATTGAAATGCTTCAGGTCGATCGCACAAACAAAGAAGTGCTCGAAGCTTCGGCCACATCCAGTCAACAGACCGCCTTGGGCCAAGACAATGCGGAAGCCTTACTCGGCAGCGGGATGAATCCCGGCCAATTTTTCATCGGCAAAAATACCGCCACAGGAAATCCAGAAATGACCGCGCTTTGCCAGGGGCTCTACCACGAGGCCGCATGGTTTGTGAGTGGAGAAGGTACGATTGCAGGAGGCCAATATGGGCATCTCTTAGTCCCCCGTGGCACGGTCACCATCAAGGGCCTCGGAGAAACCCATAGCGGAATTTATTACGTCACACAAGTGACACACCGTCTTACGGCAGAAGGCTTGATGCAGTCCTTCAAGGTTAAACGCAATGGACTCATGCCGACCGGTTCAGAAAATTTTTCAAGTGAATCCTCAGGCTTACTTGAGGCCTTATTGTAGGAATAAATATGAGTTTAGACAAACTTGTTGCCAATCTCATCCAAAAAGTCGAGCAACGCTTTTACGGCAAACACCGAGGTTTTGTCGTGGAAAATGACGATCCGGAACAATTGGGCCGACTCAGACTCAAAATCCCCAGCGTGCTCGGAAACGAAGTGGTCACGGGATGGGCCATGCCCTGTTTGCCTTATGGCGGCTCGGACAACCTTGGCTTGCTTTTTATACCCGAAATCGACGCAGGGGTTTGGGTGGAATTTGAAGAAGGGGACTTAGAGTTTCCCATTTGGGTCGGCGCTTTTTGGAGCAAACCCGGCGGCGAAAGTGAATTGCCGAAACCCAACAATGATACGGGCGCAGAAGAAGGCAGCGTGCAATCCCCGCCCACACGCAAGATCATCAAAACCCTGAGTGGACACAGCATCCAATTTGAAGATGACGGCAGTGCACTTCGCATATTAATTACGGACGGTGAAAACGAAAACCACATTCTTTTTGGCGATGCGGGCATCACCATTGCGAATAAAAACAACAGCATTGAAATGTCGGACGATGGCATTGTCGTTGAGGATATAAACGGCAATGTCATTACGATGGACACTTCAAGCATAACCCTCAAGAGCAATAAAATTAAAATTGGCGAAGGTGCAAACACTGAAAAACTTGTCTTGGGAACGACTCTAAATCAACTGCTCACCCAGTGGTTTAATTTAGTTGTCACGCACACACATGTTGGGAACCTTGGGGCGCCAACAACACCACCGATACCCCCTTTAATCCCGCCAGTACTCGCTGGTGCATTATCTCCGACACATGTTGTCGAGTAGGAGAATAAATCGTGTCCTTACAAATTGGAGCTAAAACGGCGACTTCCGGGATGAGCAAGTCCATCTACGACACCATTCGGGAAGTGATGGAACCCATTGACGGTGTGGAAGGGCAGGCCCTCGAAGATATTCGGGACAATTGGAAAAAACTGGCTTACGCGATTTCAAAAGGTGTTATTGAGCATATTGAAGCGAACATGGAAATCAAGGGGATTCAAAGTACTGGTGATATCAATGCCGCCGTTGCAGGAAATGCCGCAACGCAAATCGGCGTGGTCTTCACACAAAACAACGACGGCACAGGATTGGTGGAATAGAGGCGATCAAAAACATGCTGACAAAAAAGGATACCTTCGCATTTCCCTTTGCGATAGACGACATCGGCCGAATCAGCGCTCAGGGCGGGGATGAAGCCATCCGCGGAAAAATCATCCAAGTGCTTTTTACCGCCCCCGGAGAACGGGTCAACATGCCGACCTTTGGCTGTGGCCTCTTCAACCTGGTTTTTGAACCCAATAACATGGTCTTGGCCACCGCCATGGAATTTACCGTCGGACAAGCCCTCTCACGCTGGCTGGATGATGACATTATTCTCGATGGTGTAGATGTGACTTCACTAGAAGAGACCATTACGATCGAAATTGCTTATACAAAAAAAGAAGATTTATCCAAAAAACAGGTTCGTATTCATTTTAGATAAAAAGGTGAAATAATGGCAGAGATCAAAAAAATAAAAGGGCGTCTGAGCATTGATTACATGGCGCGGGATTATGACAGCTTGCTGGCCTCAATGCAGGCCTTGGTGCCGACAAAACTGCCGGAATGGAAGACCTCTAATTCTGAGGCCGATTTTGGCCGTGTCTTGCTCGAACTCTTTGCACACATGGGCGATATACTCAGTTATTATCAGGATCGCGCCGTCAACGAAAGTTTTTTGAATACGGCACAAACCCGACGCAGCATCATCCAACACCTTCGCCTCATTGCCTATACCTTAGCCACAGCGGCCCCGGCCTCCGCCGCATTAACCCTTATGGTTCCTGAAGCCTGCGATGAAATTATTTCTATCCAAAAAGGCGATGCTTTTGCGACAAAAAGCCAAAAAGACAGCCCCAGTGTGCGTTTTGAATATACACGTGAAGTCCCAATGGACATTGATTGCAGTACTTTGCCCAGGGCAAAAAATTTAAAAACAAACAATATTTTCAAACTCTTGGGGGGACTTCCAAACAAAAACTGGGAAGTGCAGATTGACCCGATGACCTTCAAACCCTATACCCTTTTGAGCGGCGTTCCGATTGAAGAGGGTCGTTTGGTTGAGGATGAAATCTTAGGAACTTCGGATGGCAGCGAAAACCAACACTATGGACTGGCCCACTTGGGTTTGATTTTAAGATCTTTAGGGCAAGGAACTCAGATTCAAAAAGACATTATTCTATTGACTGAATTGGGGGGTGTCATTGACGAATGGACGCTGCAAGAAAGTCTCTCCTTCAGCCGCGAAGAACAAAAAGACTATCTCATTTCAATCGACGAAAATGATCAAGCCACCGTTGTCTTTGGGGATGGGGCTTTTGGGGCGATTCCTGCACCGGAGGCAGAAATCCGTGTCAGCTATCGTGTCGGAGGGGGCTTGAAAGGCAATGTCGTCGCAGAAACCATTCAAACTCTTGTGGATGCACCATCCTTGGCGCTCCTTGGCGCAAAGGTCGACAATCCAAGTGCAGCAACCGGTGGAGCGGAACGAGAAACCATTGAAAATGCCGTGCGCCATGCCCCGAGTGTCTTTCGTTCTCTTAAACGGGCCGTGACTGCAAATGATTACGAAGCACTGGCACTCGAATTTACCGGTGTCGGCAAGGTACGCGCCGAGGGGACAAATTGGAATACCGTTATCCTCTATGTCGCACCACAGGGTGGCGGGCACGTCAGCGATGTCTTGGAAGCCAATTTGCTCGCTTATTTTGAAGACAAACGACCTGTCGCAACCCTGATTGAAATACAGGACGTGTATTATGTACAAATCTATGTCACCTCAGAAGTAGACGTGGAGAGCTATTATTCCGCCGACGAAATCCAAGAAAAAGTTGAAACGGCCGTGGCGGCCCTGCTTGCTTTTGACGCAGTTGATTTTGCACAAACGCTTTATCTCAGCAAGTTTTACGAGGCCATTGAAGCCATTGATGGTGTTAAAGGCGTGAATATTTCCGAGTTTCGCACAGACGAGGAAGCCGAAAATATCATCCACATCGAAGGCAAAATTATTTTGGGCAGCAACAAAATTCCCGAGCTTCCGGCGCGTGACACCGACTACGCAAACGGAGCGCGAGTCATCACTTCTGGAGGAAGTCTTTGAGCCTGCATTTAAATAAAATCACCGCAAGGCCCCATTTTTTTGGGAACGAGATTGAGCTGTCTTGGGTAAACCCTGATGCAGCGCAATTTCCGGGGATACGTATCCAGCGACGAAAAGGGCGTTATCCCCTAGGGCCGGACGATGGGCATTTAGTCATTGAAGGGGAAGGCTTAAGCACTGCTATCGATAAAAACCTCAAGTCAGAAACGGTCTATTATTACGCCCTCTTCCCCTACAAAAATACGCCCCCTGAATACGAAATCGACAAAAAAAACCGCATCTCTGCGATGGCGACAGGCCCTTATGATCACGCCGGACAAATGTATCAGCTGCTTCCAGGGATTTATCACCGTTACGACACGGCCCTTCCAAAAGACCCCCTACCCGAGATCTTAGACGCAGATAAAACGCGTGGGCAACTGCGTCGTTTTCTGGACTTGCCCGGTGCTCAGCTCGACCAATTGCTGAGTTTTGCTAAAACAATCCCGGATTTTACAGATGTGCACAATATCGACGGAAACTTACTGCCTTTACTGGCAAAGTGGATCGGCTGGCGAACGGACAATCGGCTCGAATATGACGCACAACGCAACGAACTGCGTGACGCCGTTTCTGTTTATCAAACCATCGGCCTCATTCCCTCCGTCGAAGCAACGGTCAAACGCATCCTTGGATGGGAAAGTCGGGCCAAAGAATTTGTGCATAACGTCGCCCGGGCCAATCAGCCGGAACGTCTGAATATTTGGGCGCAGCGCGAACGCGGCCCTGGGAACTGGGCCAAAGCCATTGAGCCATTTTCTCTGGGTTTTGCCTACAATGGGCGACCTGCAACGATCATCGACAGCGCCGGAACACGGTGGTTTTTCTTTCATACCCTCAGAAATGGACGCTGGGATCTTTGGTTCAAAACCCTGGCTGTATTTGATATCGCAACAAGTTTTGAAAATAACCTGAATGATGAAAATATGAGTTATGCACTTCAGCAGGCTTTTGAAGCAGCGGGTCATGTGCTTTCGCTCAAAGCCCATATCATCAAAAATGAAGACGAATGGCTCATTCAAGACCGTGAAAACCACGAACGCTACACCATCCTTCCCGGTGCAGGACAGCTTAATGTCTATCGTTGGTCGCCCAGTGCGCGGCTTACGAATGGCTCCAGAATCGACAAACACCCCACGGCAGTCGTCAAGGGAGACGCCTTGTGGTTATTTTGGGATTCATTTGACACAATAAATAAGCAACACCAAATTCATTATCAGGTCTATGAAGCAGGACTTTGGTCTGCACCGAAAATCTTTGGCGATCCGAGAGCTTCGCAAAAACGCCCCTTTACTATCCTGGATCACAGCAAGCATCTCTGGCTTTTTTGGCTCGAAAAAAACGGAAACACCTGGCAGATCAAGTTTCTACGTCAGGAAAATAATCTTTGGAACATTCCAGCCGCCCACACAATGCCGACAGATGTGGGCGAAGACCCCATCGTGCAGACCGACCTTTTTGTCTTTTTTCAGCCGAGCGCATCCGCCTCAGATGGAGACCCTAAAATCTGGGTCTTCTGGACACGAAAAATCCCGACAGGACAGCCCAATCAAACCCGTTGGGAAATTGCCTACCGCATCGCCACAAATATCGACCCCGATGCTTTTACCTGGATGCATAGCTGGAGCGAAACTTTCCCGGATCACCTCACCGTGGATACAACGATTCTCCCTGTCGTCACAAATTTTTTGACTTGGTATGTGAACCGTCCGCCCGACTGGAGTGCCGTTTTCACGGTGAGCAAACCCACGGTCGATGATCAAGATCGCGAACCTGCGCTCTTTTTAAATGCAGCAGGAGAGATGGAACTCTATTGGAGCTCCAACCGGAACCAAAGCTGGTCGATTTGGCGCGGCATTCTGCGGGATACACCCGTGCCCACACTCGATCATCTGGAAGAAATCACAGAAAACCCCTATTCACAACGTGACCCCTATCCTTTTTTGGTCGACGGGATAGCACGACTGACTTACCATTCGAACGAACCACTGCCTTATTCAAGTACAATCTACGGCGCAACAGAAACAGTTGATCTGCGTTATGCCGGGACCACTTCGGTGGACACAAAAAATCTCTCTAAAATCGCAAAACGGGGGACCTACGCGGATTTTCAGACCTATTCTTACGATACAGGGCCAGAGGGAAAACCGAAGCCGGAAACCTGGTATGCACGGGACACCATCGGCATCTACTTAACACCCGATACCGATGACACCTCCCGTATTTCGCAAAACCAAAGGATGATCGACAACATCCTCAGAGAATTTCTCCCGATTCAAATCCGTGCAGTATTTGTCATCGAACCCACTATTTATAAAGAACACGTTTACACGACCGATTTCCCGGCCGTCGTGCCACAGCGAATACTTAGCGATCATGTCTTTGACGGCACGATTCCAGAGCTTATTTCTGGCGTGGAAGACGCGTTCACAGAACGTGCGCCCGAAGGAGAAACATAAACAATGTCAGAGAAAATCGGCTCTACAATTAAAGGTACTTATCGCGATATCCTGCGCGATGCAGAAGGCCATACCATCGAAGACCGCGGCTGGCAAAACAATACCATCTTGCAGGGATTTCGGTCTTTGTTGGCAGGGTTTATGATGAATGAAACAGCAGCAGGCATCACAGGACTTGTGGTAGGACAGGGCGATCCTGCCTGGGACACAGATGGCACTCCCGCACCCAACGCCGCAACAACGACAGCACTTATTCGTCGCTACAATCCCATCATTCCTTTTTCAGAACTGGATGTTGTTTTTTTAAACCAAAACGACCAAGTCATCGCCGGGCCGAGTAGCCGATTACAGATCACCGCAACGCTCAATTCCACATACCCCACAGCAACTGCACCCGCAACAAGTTATCCCTTGAGAGAATTCGGACTGCTTGCCAGATTTGACGGCACAGAAATCCTGATCAACAATATTCGCCATCCCGTACTTCACAAGGAGGAAACATCAACACTCATTCGCATTATACGGCTTTACTTTTAGTCAGAACGACATTAGATACAGAGGAGGCATCATGGGTAATTTTTCTAGAGACACATTTGATCGACTGAAACACTACGTCGGTGTCCGGCTACAGCAAGGCGTGCCCATTGTGGACGCCGATTGGAACGAACTTGAAGATATCAGACGATATGAATTACAGGCCTTTTTAAAGTGGTTTGTTGGAAATGGCGTTCCAAGTGAAAATAATGGCTTCCTCATTGAAGCCGTCTCAGACCCAAATGATTTTTCAATACGTGGTGGAGACGGCACAGCTGAGGGAACAGGGCGCCTTTTACTTGAAGGCATGGATGTCCTCAACGAAAATGATCTCCCTTACACGGCTCAGACCTTATACAGTAACGCTACGCTGGCTGCTGAATGGGGTATAGATCCTATTCCCCCACTCACGACCCCCGGAGGAAATCGCAGAGACCTCGTCTACATTGATGTGTGGGAGCGTGAAGTGGATTCAACAGAAGATGCAGATCTCGTGAATCCTGCTATCGGCGTGGAAACCTCTGTCCGCACAAAACGCGAATGGGCCGTGCGTGTGCTTGAGGGTTCGGTGGCTCTCCCAGTTCCTACGGACGGACACACATTTTATGGCCTAGCACGGCTAAGCCGAATAGGGGGAGCGCCTGCTATTTCGAGTACCGGGATTAGCGACTTACGTCAGACAGACCTTAATCTATCCAACTTTAGCGCAGAAATGTTAGCGGCACGTGGGACACAAAGTAGCCTGGGTACGCGTTTAGACATCTCATTGGCTGACAACGGTCAGCTAAAAAATAATGTGCTCAGTAATACTCACGTACAAAACGATGCCGACATCGCCGAAAACAAACTGCTTTTCAGTGGAACGGGACACAATCACAGCGGCGGGACCAATGGCCAACTTATCAACACTTCTAGTTTGGCGGATGATGCTGTAACTGCTTCAAAGATCAATTTCGAAATAGTGAACAGTGGAAGCGAGTCGGATATTCTTCCTGGAAATACACGGAGAGTTCTTATTGAAGAGAATTCAGACGCCTTCAAAAAGATCTATCTTCCTTCCCTCGCCGTGACTGATGTTGATGGAACAGGCCTTGCGGAAGTGACGAGCAACCTGATCTATTGGCGAACAAGCGACTCGACTAAATACAATGTTTATTTACAAATTACACACGCAGCAGGCAGCGGGAACACGAGAGAAGTGGATGTTATTTGGGCCGTCTACACCTTTGGCAGTTAGGAGGATATGTTATGGATCAGAGAAGACTGATTTGGAAAAAACTAAAAACGGAGGGCATCCTCGACTCCGACAATCCCAGGCTTCAGGCCTTTGTCACCTTTTTGCGGGACAATCCCAAATTGTGCTGGAAGGATTTAGTCCCCGTGTTTCGGAAAGATTTCTACGATTGTTTTGATTTACTCGCGCCGGTCTTAATGAAAATCAAGGATCCGGTAATCCAGGCCTCTATGGTTACCCTAGCCGACCCGAAAAAACCAAAGGAGCGTAAGCTTTTAGAAAAGATAGCTCAAGAAGTAGACCCGAAGCGGGATCAGGTCACATTTAAATTGCTGGCCTTGACCAAGGACAAAAAAGTGAAGGAGGCCCTAAAAGGGAAAACACTACCGGAACACCTTAAAACGCACCTCAAAGAGAAATGAGATGAGAGGACATACCACGAAAAATGTGATTACAGGGCGCTACCGTGATGTGTGCCATGATGCCCAAGGACATCAGCTTTGGGATAGTGGATGGCAAAATAACCGTATCGTTCAGTCTTGTAACTTATTATTGGCTGCACTCATAAAGCGGGAAGCAGATATTGATGGCATAAGCTACTGGGCTATTGGCACGGGAAACCCTGAGTGGGATAAGCGAATCCCCAGCCCTACCTTTACGGATACAAAATTATTCAATGAAGTCGCCCGTGTTCCCTTGGCTTTAAGCCAGATTGTTTATATTGGCGATGAAAATGAAGTAAGTGAAAGTGTGACAGCCCGTCTCGAAATCACAGCCAGCTTCAGTGGGAATGCATTGGGATTTGAAAACTCGCAGCCTCTGCGGGAGTTCGGCCTGTTTGGTGGAGACGCTAGCGAGACCTCAAACAGTGGCTTCATGATCGACTTTATCATCCACCCACGGTATGACCTCACACTAGGCAGTACACTAACTCGAAAAGTCCATCTCACCTTCACAAGCACTACCTGTCCTCAAGATGGATTGACAGGTTTCGGCTCGATGCTGCCCGTAATCAGCATCGATGGTGTAGGAAGACGTTTTTCTGCCGCTTTAAACCTTGCCGGGGTCAATACCTTGAACGATTTACTCAATCTCAATCCGCTTTCCCCCGTTGGGAGCGTGCCCATGGTCAAACTCCGGGAATTTCGCGCAAAAGCAAGAATGGTCTTGGGATTTCGGGCAGACTTCACGCCCTTTATTTTGTTTGCGGAAGAGGATATCAGCAGTCTGCTACAAGCGAATCCTGAAACACTTGCCGAAGAAATGGCCTCATCCCTCGTGACCCCGGAAAGCATCGTTCAGATGCAAGAAGCCTTGGCCATGCTGCAAGTTGCGCTGGATGATGTAATTTTACAAGAAATCACTTTGCAAGACCTGATCAGGCCACAGCTTCAATAAAAACAACGGCACGATATACGAACGACTATCGAGGTAAGACCTTTTATATGAAACAAAAACCTCCTGTCTTTCTCAAAATATTTTGAGCAAAAAGGAAAAACGATGCCGCGCGCCCAAAAACAAGGCCTAAAAAAACCTTTAGCCCAATCAAAGAGCATCCCTCAGTCCAAAACGAAATTGTATTCAGGAGCAGACCTTCAACATTTTCAGCGCAGTTTGGGCAATCAAGGTCTACAGCGCCTGATCTCCGGTGATTTGATTCAGCGCGCGCCGGATGCAGATGAGACGAAAAAAGCAAAGCGACGAGATGTCGTCTTGCTCATGGGCTCCGGGTTCAACGAAGAAGCAACAGTGCTTGCGCCCGACGGTCTTTATTTGAGTGTAGGCAGTGTCGATGAAATGGTAACAAAATTGGAAGGCATTGATTTTCCGATCAAAAATCTTGTGATTATCTCCCATTCACTTCCGAGCGGAGATTTGGGTTTTGGCAGCGCGGAAGGGACGACTTATATCAGGGCCTCGGTTCTCGCCTCAAAACTGACAGGCATCATTCCGGCGGACAAATCACCGGAGAAAGTTGATTTTCGAGGGTGCAGCATCGGCTCCAGTCCTGCCGCCATGGAGCAAATTCGAAGCGCTGTGGGCGCGGGCAGCGCTATTGGAGGCAACTGCTTCAATGTCACGCAGATTCAGGGGCCAGTGTTATTGGGAGATGAGGCGATTACCAAATTAGAGCAGGTCACAAAGGAAGATCGTCCCGTATTTGAAACGGGTTTGCAGATGCTGATTGATTCATTCGGTCCTGCAAAAGACTGTATTCTGGATCGTTCTGAGACATCCTATTTTCGGACAGGAGGGAAGATGGTGGCACAGTGGTTTTCCCCCGATCTTTCTGGAGAATGGGATGACAGAAAATCAAAGTGCTATTCTGCTATCACCCCTGAAATCGTTGATCCAAAAAAATCGACTGACGGAGACTTCGACCCAGGCATCGCAGGACACTGTCGCTTGATTCAGGTAGAAAAGAAAAAATGACCTGTTTTTGAAGAAGATAAAGAATCTTTAGGGTGTTACCGCACTGCCAAGCGTAAGGGCTGAAGGGCTTTGTAAACCCGTTTGGCCTTCTGCTTTGCTCGCATTCGTAAAAATAGAAACGGAATTTGCACCCGGGTCTGCTAAATAGAGTAGGTCATTCTCCGCATCAAGAAAAATCGCCGTAGGCTTGACCCAAGCATTATTACCCAAACCGTCGTCACTTGAAATTATTCGCGTAGCGGATTCTCCACCCGTCAATGTCGAAGCATTATCAAAAACGAGGACATTCTTTGCGCTTTGATCCAGGACATACAAAATATCACGAACGGGATCTAAGGCAATATCCGTAGGCTCACTAAAACCCGCTAAGGTTACATTTGCGGTAACCGCCCCATTGAGCGTATCAACTTGATTATAAATTAAAACGGGAATCCCCACCTGTATTCGCCACATAAAGTCGCTGACGCACAGGATCCAGCACAATCCCTTGAGGCTGATTGAATGCGGTATCGGTCAGGATTTTGTCCGGCGTTGTGCCATCTCAGGGTTTTGTCCGGCGTTGTGCCATCTGTAAAGGTACTTGCATTGTCAAAAACAAGAATGGCATTGCAAGTGCCCACGGCACAAGTAAAAGCTTCACTGTTGGAGACATACAAACGATTTCGAGCCGTGTCCACAAAAAGTCCGGCGGGACGATTCAGTTGGATGTTGCTCAAATCTCGTTTTCCGGTTGTCGAATCGGTCGTAACATCAATTGTATCGGCATTGGCAAGGACAGAGAGGGTATTTGTACTCTGATTTGCAACATAGAGCACGTTATTGACTGAATCAATCGCC
>QIMB01000179.1 GCA_003233615.1 Nitrospirota bacterium | reverse complement strand
GCCTACGATTATATTACGAAACCCTTTTCCATGGATGAATTATTGCTGAGCGTGGATCGTGTCTGCGGGATGGTTGCCTTGCGTGAAGAAAACCGTGTGTTACGTGAGGAATTAGAACATAAATTTAGTTTCCAAGGGCTTGTGGGAAAAAACGAGCGAATGCATCAGGTGTTGGAAAAGGTCAAGCTTGTCTCCAAGACCGACTCGACCGTGTTGATCATCGGGGAAAGTGGGACCGGAAAAGAATTAATCGCGAATGCCATCCATGCAAATAGCGGCAGACACAAGCATGCACTGATTAAAGTCAGTTGCGCGGCTCTTCCCGAAACGTTGCTCGAAGCCGAATTATTTGGTCATGAGAAAGGGGCATTTACCGGGGCACTTCGACAGCGTCGTGGACGATTTGAATTAGCCCACCAAGGGACGTTATTTTTGGATGAAATTGGAGAAATTTCCCCTGTTGTCCAAATTAAATTATTACGGGTGTTGCAGGAACGTCAGTTCGAAAGAGTCGGTGGGAACGACACCATTGAAATTGATGTGCGTGTGGTCTGCGCGACACAAAAAGACTTAAAGAAAGAAGTCGAGCAGGGACGATTTCGTGAGGATCTGTTTTATCGCTTGAATGTTGTTCCGGTTCAACTCCCTCCGCTTCGAGAACGGCGCGAGGATATTTTGACTCTTGCGCACCATTTTCTGCATACGATGGCCACTAGAAATAACCAACACGTTCAGGTGTTGTCTCGGCAAGCTCGGGCAGTGCTGTTTCGTTATGGGTTTCCTGGAAATGTGCGTGAATTGGAAAATACGATTGAGCGAGCAGTTGCGCTCGCGCAGCAGTCGGAAGAAATTCAAGTCGTGGACTTGTGTGGGCAAAACCCTTGTCCGTATTCAGGAGGGGAGCCGCAAAAGGATTGTGGGTTTTGTGGGGAGCAGGGTCGAAGAACGAGTATGAAAACTGGGAAGATAGAAACCTTAGCTCTGGCTCGAGAACAATTTGAGCGAACCCATATTATCGAAATACTTCAGCGAACCGGATGGAGTCGCACAACTGCGGCCCAAGTGTTGGGCTTGTCCCGGAAGGGTCTTTGGGAAAAGTGCAAACGTTATGACATTGTCCGGTCTGGTGAAGACGCACGCTCTGACCGTGATGATGGTCCTGAGAGATGAGCTAGCCTCAAGACCTGTCTTTCCCTATGTGAGAAATTACTCTCCACCCTCCCACAGAGTGATAACCCGGTCATTTCCGGCAGTGGCCAAATATTTCCCATCAGCAGACAGTGCAATTCCTCGAACAGGGCCTGTATGGGATTTGATGGTACGAAATTGACGGCCTTTCTCAATATCCCACATTTTTACTGTCCCGTCATCGCTCGCGCTGAACAGAACCTTCCCATCCTGACTGACAAGAAGATTTCTGACCCATTCGGAATGTCCTTTCAATGTGCGTCGTTCTTCGAGGTTTGGCATGTCCCAAAACTTGATGCTGCAATCACGACTTCCAGAAATCATGGTTGAGCCATCCGGGGTAAACGTCAACGCGCCAATCCAATATTCCATGGGTCGTTGAAAGCCCCCATGGTCATCCACATAGAAGCCACGATTTTCGGTTTCTTCATCGTCGGCTTCATCTCGCCAGTGTCCGTTGTGTGCAATTTTTTCTTCTCCGCTTGGCAGCACTTCATACATCTTAATTTTCCCAATATCACTGCCGGCAACTAAGTGGAGGCCATCTGGGGAAAATGCCGTACAGACACTCCAATTATGGTCGAATTGATCTTTCCCCAATAAAGACATGAGTTCAGTGCCCGTGGTAACTTCCCAGATCTTGATATCTTTATTTTGGCCGCAACGGGCGAGCATTAAACCATCGGGAGAAAAAGACATACTTGTGACGGCATGGTCGTATCGAGTGAATAGGAGGCGAAGCGATTCCCCTGTTTCAGGATTCCACAAACGAATCGTTCGATCTTCACTGCCTGTGGCCAGCATGAGCCCATCTGGAGCATAGAGGACTTGGCGTACAGTAGCCGTATGGCCACGAAGCGATCGAAGCAGACGACCAGTTTCAATGTCCCACATACGAACGAAACGGTCATTGCCTCCACTCGCAAGTGTCAGCCCATCAGGGGAAAATGCTACAGACCAAATTTCTTGTGAATGCCCTCGAAAAGACTTGAGTTCCGTAATTCCGCTTTTCCAATACGGGAGGGAATCCAGAATAGCAGGAGTGTCCACCTGGTGAGGTGGAAGGCCCATTGGAGAGGGCAGGGTATCGGCGCTGGTTGTCTGTGTCATGAAAGTCCTCGTTTCATAGGCTATTAATCAACACGTATGTGAATGTTTATATCAATAAGAAAGAATGCCAAGATAATGTGTCTCCCTTGCCAAATAGGAAAACTCATTTCTATAATCCATCCATGTTGATACTAATCTCCGCTTTTAAAAGGAGTCAAGACGTACCTGCTTGGGTTATTCACGTATTGTAAAGTATTCATCGCCTCACAAAATAGTTTTACGGTGATGAGAATGTACACGGAGGCTAGTTCATGGAAATCCGCTTTCAGCCCGCCCTTCTTCAAGAAGTGATCGACTCGTTTGCTGAAAAGACTGAACGTGAGGGCGATCCAACGTATTACAATGAGTTTCATGAATTGGCTGATCCGATTTATGAGAATTTTGCCCTTGATGATCGAGAGCCGGAATTTAAAAGGCTCTATCAAATTTTATTTGCGAAATGGGGGTTTGCCGATATTCTTCGAGATGGATTTGATGATTTTCCGGCCCTTCGCGATAAAACGGGTATTGTCCTGGTCCGTGGTGTCTTGAAGGAAGGCCAAGAGGGAGTGGATGTTCTCCGGAAATGGGGCATCGTAGAAGAGAAGCTGTCTCGGCAATTTGAAGCGGAAGGTAAAAAAGGCGTGGGGATTAAATTAATCCCGCGGCGATTTTATGACCCGGCCATTCCGCGATATTTGCGTCATGAGCTTACGCATATTTCAGATATGCTGGATGAAAATTTTGGATACGATCCTGATACGAAAGTGGGCTTAAATCCTGGCGAAGAGCATTTGATCTTGAATCGCTATCGGGTGCTGTGGAGTCTGCATGTTGATAGTCGCATTGTCCGGTCCGGGAAAGAACCGATGTTTTCACGAGAATACCGGTTTCGAGAATTTCGTTCATGGTATCGAAAAATTCCTCCCAGCCAAGTGGAATCGGTGTTTGAAGGACTCTGGCAGACTGATTACCTCTGTCATGCTGAGCTTATTGAAATGGCGTCAGATACGGCACGAGTTATTGAGCGTGCAGTAGAAGTTGAAGACAGTGAATTGCCTGATATTCAGACGAAGCCCATGCTGCTGCCTGGTTTTCCCTGTCCTCTCTGTCGATTTCCAACGTATAGTTGGGTCGAGGATATGGAGGAGACGTTAGAGGGTTTTGTTCTTGATTTTATTCGCGAAAATCATCCAGGCTGGGATGTTGAGTATGGTGCCTGCGATCGGTGTGTCGAAGTCTATAAATTGCGAGCCGCTGGCGTAGTCTAGGTCGACGTTGATGCCAGCATCTGATTCATCTTCCGATAGTGTTGCCAGTGAGCCGGCGTTAGGTCGACGAAACTTTCTGCGGCATTCAGTGGTGTCGATTGGCGCAACAGTCCAAGAGTTTATCAAGCATCGTGATGCTCCGTCGGGTGAGCAGGCACAGGAAGTGAAGGTACGAGAAAAATCAGGATGGCTTCGCCCACCGGGTGCCGTGCAAGAGGATCAATTTTTAGAGCGATGTACAAAATGTGGAGATTGTATCGATGCCTGTCCTCATGACGCGATTGAGCAATTATCGATTCAGGAGACTCCTGGTATTTATCCAGGAGACACTCCCTGTCAATTGTGTGAAGACTTTCCCTGCATTCATGCCTGTGAGACTGAAGCGTTGATGCCACTCAACCATGTACATGAAGTACGAATGGGGGTGGCCAAGATTTCTCAAAATATTTGCACTGTAGGAAATGGGTGTAATGCCTGCGTGTCGAAGTGTCCCACTGAGGCTATGTCCATGGATTTCGGGGCTTTTCGTATTGTTGTCAATGAGGGTCTGTGTGTGGGCTGTGGCATGTGTCAATATATCTGTGGGACGGTCAATGACCGCGCAGCCATTCGAGTGGTTTCTCCGGAAATGTGCTAGCTGACATGCCTGGTCTCTTCTTATAAGGTTTGGAGATTGTCATTAATGCAAGCATTGATATAGGCCACAATACGTACTTTTATGTATGTGATAGTCTAGTATGTCTACAAAAGCAAAAGAAATGATACATTTCAAGCATCCAAGGTTCCAATAAAAAAGCTGTAATAATATCTTGTACTCATATGGAAGGAGAAAGGCTATTTTTGGAATATTCACGTCTTGACTTCATGGGCCTGTTGTCCTATTATCTGGCCCACTTTTCGTGAATTCTGAATGGTTTATTGATCGTTATTTATGTAGTAGAAACGCGAATCAAGAAAATTTATTCTTTATTTAGTAGGTGACAAATGCCAACAGTTGTGAAAGAAAAGAAAAGTATACGTGCCAATGGTTCTGCGAAATCCAGTGAGCAAAAGGCTGTAAAGATTTCTCCTAAGGATGCTCCAGCCGTTGATCGTGCGTTGTGTCGCAGTAAGCTCTATCTTCTTGTATCCTGGGGTTATCTCTATCCTGAAGATGAGGAATTTTTAGACTATTTACAAAGTGGAGAGTTCGTCGAAGATGGGCGAGCAGCTTTAGATGGGTTGCGTAAAGAGCTGAAAAATGTAGGAGGTCAAGAAGCCGACGACCGCTTACAGGCAGTAGCTACACATTTTGATGCTATTGAAAATTGGATATCCTCAGAAGGGGAAAGCTGGAATGTTCAAGATTTGCGCGATGAACATCGGCGCGTTTTTAGCAATGTGATTGCCTTGGATTGTCCCCCCTATGAGACATTGTTTGGTAATGATCATGTGTTTGGCCAATCGTATGTCATGGGTGATATTGCTGGCTTCTATAGTGCATTTGGCCTCCAATTATCTCCTGACATTCATGAGCGCTTAGATCATTTAAGTGTAGAATTAGAATTCATGCATTATTTGTCGTATAAGGAATCATATGCGATTCTGCATGATGGAGCAGAAAAACTCAAAACAGTTGTTGAAGCTGAGAAGAAATTTGTCAAGGAGCATATCGGTCGATGGGTTCCGTTGTTTTCCGGGATGTTGAAGCGAAAGGCTGATTACGGTTTTTATAAAATTCTCGCTGACTTTACAACTGACTGGATGGCCTTTGACATAGCTTTTCTTGGTGTCACCCCACAGCCATATTCAGAAACAGATTATCGTCCGGCTATCTATATGAATCCTGAAGGTCAAACATTTGAATGTGGTGCACAAGACAAAGGCAATGAATTAAGCATGCTGATGAACGAGGTTGGGGCAGATGCCTATTTGGATAAAGAAAGTGGACCGTCCGATCAATCAGGAAATGAATAGTGAAAATTCGTATTGATTGTATAGTTTTCAAGAGACAGGTTTTTTGCAGTCCTTTCGGTTTTAATCTTTTATCAAAGGAGGATGCGTCATTATGAGATTGGTGCAGACGCGTAACAAACGACTGGTGTTTGGCGTTCTTCTATCTGTCCTGGTTGTGTGCGTTGGACTCAACCTTGTACAGATTCCGCTGGCCGTTTCACAGCCGGTGACTATTCCGGTTGGGAAAATTTCCGGCCCAATTCCTATGGATGCGGCCAATCCTGTGTGGGAGTCCGTTCCTGGTATCGTCGCGCCTTTAAGTGGGCAAACGATTACCACTCCTATGCACCCGAACATTTCCGTCAAAACCGTTATGGTCAAAATGGCCACGAATGGTAAAGAAATTGGCGTATGGGTGAACTGGGGTGATCAAACTCGGAATGATACTACCATCGGCCCACAAGATTTTCGTGATCAAGTGGCGGTGCAATTCCCAGTGCAAACATCAGGAGCGCCACCGTTCCAATGTATGGGACAATCTGGCGGAACCGTGAATATTTGGCGGTGGAACGCAGAATGGCAAAAAGACTTAGGTCGAGGCGTTGCTGGAATGTGGGATGTAGACAATCAATATCCTTCAATCGCCTGGGATTTCTATTATGAAGAGCCAGCTGGCGGTGTGACCTATCCAGATCGGATTGGACGGAGCTTAGGCCCATTCAACCCTGGTATTTGGTCAGGTAACATTATGTCAGACCCTGATATGAGGGTTGGTTCTGTGGAAGATTTAAATGCTAATGGTTTCAGCACATTGACCACGCAAGCTTCACAGGATGTTGTGGGTAATGGATTATGGGAACCATATGGTGCGTTGAAGGGTGGCTGCTGTAGTGGCCCTACCTGGCGCGTGGTGATGAAGCGTAGCTTGGTAACGAATGATCCTAATGACGTGCAGTTCAAGGCGGGATCGAGCTTTCCAGTGGCATTTGCCGTATGGGATGGTTCGAACGTCGAACGTAACGGCATGAAGGGCATTTCGACCTGGTTTACTGCTCAAATGCCATAAGTAGTATTGTAGTCTGATATGTAGAGTCTTTCTAGATAACGGGACTCTCAATGAAATAAAACCTTCGGTGATTCACCTCAGTTAACGGGGTGAGTTGCCGGGGGTTTTTTCATTTCAAGAAATCATGTTTTCTGCGGTTGACAGCAGAGTTACCGCAAAAATGGGAGAGTTTGAGGGGCCGTGGTGTCTCGAATGTTAATCATCTTATCTCTAGTAGCCGGTTCGTTTGTTGAGGATATCTTTATCTTTTACAGTGAGACTTGAGGCAAGGTAGAATATTGTGCTCAGGATATAGCAGAATATAGATGTTATGTAGTGTACTATTTGCGATCAAAATGCCTTTCCTAGTTGCGCTGGGAAGAATGGGGCGTGTATAAATTTATAAGACTCTGCAAAGGCTTGTCTTTTTATCTTTATTAAATAGACTGGGAGCTGCGCTGTGAACATTTCTCTTTTATTTCCGCCAAGCTGGCATCCATCTCAGCCATATCTGAGCATTCCATGCCTTTCGGCTTTTCTCGAGCAATCGGGAGTTCCGGTTCGTGAGCAAAGAGATCTCAATATTGAATTGTTGGATAGAATGTTAACCAAAGATTTTGGGTTAGATATTCACCAACAACTCATAGACTTGGTAAAAAAACTTGAGCGGTCAGTCGATGGTGAAACGGGGCCAGGGAGTAAAGAACATTACGCGAAAGCCGTTGAGTCATTAGATCAGTTTCCGCATTTAATTGATGAAGTGGAGCGTGCGAAAACATCCCTTCGTGGCCCAGAATTTTTTGACGAGGATCGGTATCGAGAATCTCTATTCGTGATTGATAAGTGGTTAGATCTTGTGTCTTCCCTGTATTTCCCGACCAGAATGACTGTTGTTGATAATCAACTCTCGTATTCCATTTACTCTTCACGAGATATTATCAAAGCGATTCATGATGAAACACAAAATCCGTATCTTGATCTGTATAGACGTTTTTTTCTACCTGGCTTCACTCAAGATACTCCTGACTTTGTTGGTGTGTCGATTACGGCAACATCTCAGATTATTCCTGGGCTCACACTCTGTAGCTTGATCAAACAACAATTCCCTCAGGTCCATGTCACGGTCGGAGGAAGTATCTTTACTCGACTGGTGGACAACCTGAGACGTTGTGATCGCCTATTTGAGATCACCGATGACTTTATTGTGTTTGAGGGGGAAACTGCCCTTTTAGAAATGATTAACCAGTTAGAAGGCAAAAAGGATTTCAGTAAAGTTCCTAATCTGATTTGGCGGCAGGATGGCAAAGTTACTGTGAATCAGCCATTTTATTCAGAAAATCTCGCAGAGCATCCAGCTCCCAACTATCATGGTTTTCCGTTGAACCAATATTTGGCTCCCTACACGGTCTTACCGGTCCAATTTTCGCGAGGCTGCTATTACAAGGATTGTGCGTTTTGCGCATTGACATTGGATCATCAAAATTTCCGGCAGAAAGACCCGATAAAAGTCGTGGATGAATTGGAAGCCTTGTCGAAGATGCATGACACGCCCTATTTTTTCTTTACGGATGAATGTCTGGCTCTTTCCCCGACCAAGCGGCTTTGCAAAGAGTTGATTAAGCGAGGGCTAGATTTCCAATGGACAGCGGAATTCCGGTTCGAAAAAAATCTGTCTCGTGAGCTATTGTCATCTTTGCGTGAGGCAGGGTGCCAAAAAATCGTCTTTGGGCTAGAGACGTATAATGCCAGGCTCATGGATTTTATGGTGAAGGGTATTACGCAG
This sequence comes from Nitrospirota bacterium, assembly GCA_003233615.1. Lineage (GTDB taxonomy): Bacteria > Nitrospirota > Nitrospiria > Nitrospirales > UBA8639 > Nitrospira_E. The sequence goes on along the minus strand of QIMB01000179.1, from coordinate 7,135 downwards.
GAAAATGTGAGTCGGATTTGTTCTGATTGTGTGGATCTTGGAATAGCTGTTCATTGTTATGTGATTGTCGGATTTCCAACAGAAACAGAAGAAGAATCTCTGGAAACGATGAACTTTATTGTGGACAATACAAAATTGAATTCCTCCTATGGATTTTCTTGTCAACCGTGTCTTTTTGATTTAGAAAAAGAAGCGCCAATTATGAGTGATCCTGGAGCATATGGAGTCCAGCGAATTATGCGCCCAGCTTCTGAAGACCTAAGTCTTGGGTTCTTTTATGAGGTCAAGACTGGGATGACCCCGGATCAGGCTGAAAAGGTCTATCAATTTGTCTATGAGAAAATAAGTGAAGTGGTCTGCGAACTGCCGTTTAATTATTCTATGGCAGATGGGTTGTTATATATCGCCCGGTACAATAAAGAGCGAGAAGCCCAGCTCTCTGGAGTCTAAATCGGTGGAGATGTTCCAGAGCTGAGTGAGAAGAGACAACGGACTGGTGATGTAGGGTCTCAAGATGATTGCCGCAACAAAAAAAATATCAGAAAAAATAGAAAACCCTGGTCTGCTTTTTGAGTGGGGGCTGAAGAGTCTGCTTTTTGCGGCATTTTTTGAGCTTGTACTCTATCGGTTGGTTTCTCGATTAGGGATGCATCTAGGGAAGGTCATGGAAAAATATGAGGCAGTACGAATTGCTTTTCTTTCGTTGTCAGAAATAGGATTTGTCCTGTTGAATGTGACTGCGATACTTGTCTTTCTGATATTGGGCATATTGATCGTTCAAAAAATGCGGACCACGTTGTGGGTCGGTCAGTGGGACAAGGTGGTCATTCCGTTGGTTGCCCTTTTAGTCGCCTGTACGATTGGATATTTGTTCTTCCCCCCGGCCATGCTTGGATCGATTGTCTACAATATATTGGCCTTCGTCATTTTGGTTGTTCTCTTGGTGGAGTATTGGGGGACACATCATTTGTTGAGTCAACGGTTGATGGTCGGCACATTTTTCCTGGGAATTACGGGCTGGCTCTATTATCAAACGATCTCTACAACATATGGGTTACTCGTTATTCTGGATGCCCCGCCATTCGTTCATGAAGCGAACCGGTTAGGTGAGGCCTTGATGGTGTTGTCCAGCATTTTAGTGTTTTGGGCCTATGGCAGTACCTCATTTTTCACGAAGAACAAAAAACAGCGACTGTGGGGGCTTTCTCTCTTAATAAGTGGTGGTGGAGTGTTTCTCACTTTACTGTTTATGGATTATTTCCTTTCCATGTGGAGTCCGGAAACGGCGTTGGAGGTGAGGAAGGCTGGTGAAGGCATCGGATGGATTTTTCAAATGGGTATGGGGTATACCTTTTACCTCCCCTTTGCTTTTTACGTGGCAGGCTTCACGTGTTGGGCCTATACCGTGATTAAATTGGTCCTGATTGGGCGAATAGCGGGCTATGGGCTGGGTTTGATGTTTATGGCGGGTTATGCCCTCCAATTGTCGCATTTGACGCTGATGGTGGTGCTTGGGTTAATGTTACTTAATATCGACAAGCGAGGCAGCTTAGGGCGCCTTCGCAAGAAAATTCAAGATGAACGTTTCTTTCAACCAATTTCACCCGTATACGGGGAACAAACACCGTAGTTAGGATATCGCAATGGAAGAACAATCCACTGGAACTCAAACGATGGAATCGCAAGCCGATGAGGTTGCTACCGAAGAACGTGCGTTAACCGTTGACGAGGAAATCGTTGAGATCGAAAAACTCTTGGGTGAAGAACCGGATGATTTTCAAGCGCGCTGCCGATTGGGCGAATTATATTTCAATAAAGGGCGCATGGATGAGGCCTTGTCCGAGGTCAAGAAATCCATTGAAATGGCAGAGGGTCTTCGAATCGAAATGGATCGGTCTCTCGCCATGTATTATTCAAACTTAGGAACGATATATGGCACCAAAGGAATGCTGGATGATGCCACGTCGCAATTCAAGCGTGCCTTGGAATTAAATCCATATGATGTATTAGCGTTGTTTAATGTGGGACGGTTATACAACGACAAGGCCGAGTATTTTCAGGCCAAAGAATACTTTGAACGCCTCATTGAGATTTCAACAGAAGATCCGATTGCCTGGTTTAACTTGGCAGGGGTGTACGAAAAATTAGACGATCCCAAGATTTCCGATTTCAATACGTTGGATATGGCGATGCAAGCCTATATGAAAGTCTTGGAATTTGATCCGAGTCATTTAGATTCGAGTTTTAAGCTCATGGAGATTGCGCTGAATCTCAAGAAACCGGACATGGCGGTCAAAGTGATGGAAGATGCTGTTGATAGTAATCCCGATGAACCGTTGGCCTATTATAATTTGATCAATACCTATGAAAAGTGCAAGATGTTTGACCAAGCGGAAGAGACGCGCAATCGTTTGAAAGAACGATTTAGAAAACGTTCTCGAGAAACTGCAAAAAAGTAATATCCTAGCAAAGGAGATGTATTATGTTTGGAAGTTTAGGTTTCACCGAATTGATTCTTATCTTAGTGATCGTTCTCATTATTTTTGGCGCCGGGAAGTTGCCCCAATTAGGTGAAGGTGTCGGAAAAGCCATCAAAGGATTCAAGAAGTCTCTTCAGGAAGCTGAAGCCTATGACATTGATCCGCAAGCCCAGGCTCAAGAGGGAATGCCTGCTTCAGAAAGCGTTCCTCCCCAAATTCCTCAACCCGTAGCAGCATCTGTTGAAGCCGCTCCACAGCCACAACCGGAAGTGATACAAACAGTATCGCCAGAACCTGTGACTGCGCCTCTGAAGGCTTAGAATGAGGCCATGGGGCATTGAGGTTTTGAGTGACATGACATGGACGGCTTGTGTCCTTTTAGCTAAACAGAAGAAGGTGTATTCACATGGGAACAGAGACAGCTGACGTAGTTGACGTGATTGAGACATTCGCAGGGAATGGCAAGTCCCGCAGTACGGGTGATGGAAAGCGAGCAGTGAAAGCAGGAATTCCTCTCCCCAACCAGGTCATCGTTGATCGTGAAGGACGCTATTTGTACATTGCTGAATGTGGCTCTGATCGAGTTCGGCGAATAGATATGGAAACGGGGCGTCTCCATAATTTCGCAGGGAATGGGGAAACCTGCTACAGCGGTGATTATGGGCCTTGTGGAGAAGCAGGTTTGTATCTGCCATTGGATGTGGCGTGTGATTCCAAGAATAATCTGTATGTCTGCGATTCAGGGAGCAACCGGATTCGAAAAATCGATGCTGTCACTGGAATTATTACGACAGTTGTAGGGACAGGACAATGGAGATTTAATGGTGATGGTCCTGGGTTAGAAGTCAATTTGACCTATCCTGCGGCCATAGTCTTTGATCAATATGATCGTTTATTCATTGCAGATACACAAGCCCATCGCATTCGACAATATGACCTGGAGACAGGTCTTGTGACCACAATTGGGGGGTGTTGGACTGAGGAAGATGATGAGCGAGTTAGTCCCTTGACCGCTCAAAATCTCATTGTGTTATCTGGCGATGCGATCGGGATTGATTTTAGTAATGATGAAGGCTTGTTGCGTCCCAAGTGTTCAGATGGGTTAGACCTGAGCATGTATTTAGATGATGGAAAGCCCGCCATGGAATGTAAATTCTACGATATGGTGGGTATTGATGTTGATCGTCATGGCGATCTGTATGTCACGGATAAAGGGACCAATCGCATTCGGAAAATTGATATGAAGACAGGTATAGTCTCGACTATTGCAGGAGTATGCCGGTTTGGGTTTGATGGGGATGGGAAATTAGCTGTGCAATCCATGCTGAATGTTCCGGAAAGTGCGGTTGTGGACCAGGAAGGGAATGTCTACATTGCCGATTCCATGAATCATCGGGTACGTAAGGTTGATGTGCTGACAGGTATCATTACGACAGTAGCTGGTAATGGAGACAGTGGTTATGACGATAAAAATATGGGCGGGTGCGGAGCCGCTCGTTTTGTTGCCAAAGAAGACGCCAGCATGCTGAAACACGGGGATGGTCTGGTTGCCACCGAGGCAATCGTGAACACACCCGCTGGGCTAACGTTGGACTCCCAAGGTCATTTATACATTTGTGAGCGCAATGAGAATAAAATTCGACGGGTGAAGCTGGGATAGTTCACTCAGTCGTGTACAAGATACAATAGACCAACGCTATGGTGCTGGGTGCACTAAAAACTGACGTTCCCCTCGTTTCCGTGAAATCCTTTTTCATGAGCCACACACAGTCCCCTCCGTGTATGCCGCGTATACACCTCTATGGGTCATGTCCTGTCACATGAAAATGTTAAAATGAAATGTAACCATTCAGCATCATATTGTCATTCTGAGTGCAACGAAGAATCTGTGTCCAGCCGGTTTCTCTCATGGGTTGAGCGAGATGTTTCGTTAACCTTGCCCTGAGTAGAGTCAAGGGGTCTCACAATTGGTAGGGCGACATTCATGGAGCGCACGGTACAGCGAAGGCTCGGTGTGGGTAAATTGGGCTTAAGGTGCTGAATAGTTACGATGAAATAATAGTTTTCGCACATGAGGATGTATTCGGTAGTTATTGGGTGTTGAGTATTTCCATTGGCACAAATAATATTCCCAAAAGAAATGGTGAGGACTATTGAGTGTGAGTAAGGTACGTAATACATTCAACGCAAGCGGAATAAAGACCCTGTGGTTGTGGGGGACGATGAGCCTGGCATTACTTTTGGGATTGACCTGGTATCAAGTTCCCTTGGTGAGCTCACAAGGCATGGTCGTTCGCGCACATTTTCAAGAAGGCGGTATACCCTCACATCCTTCAGATTCGGCGTGGGAAACGGTCTCTCCTCTTCCACTTCCGTTAAGCGGGCAAATTATTACCAGACCTGTCTGGCCAAATCCCAGTGTGCGTGCGTTATCCATTCGCTCAATCCACAATGGGAAAGAAGTGGCATTTTTGATGGAATGGCAAGATGCGACAAAAAACGAATCATTAACGCCCGGAGTGTTTCGAGATGGGGCAGCCGTCGCGTTTCCAGTAGGCAATGCGCCTGCTTTCTTTTGCATGGGACAACTAGACCATTATGTGAATATTTGGCATTGGAAAGCCGACTGGCAAAGCGATGTGGATCGCAGGGCCGCACGAGCAAAAGAAAAGAAACGACGCAGGAAGGGCCCACGTCGGTTTGAAGTCATCCCGCGCCGTCCGTCTTCAGTAGAAGACCTTATTGGAGGCGGATTTAGTACCCTGACTAGTAAACGAAGTCAGGGGAGAATTAAGGGCCAAGCAGAGTGGAAAAGAGGGTTATGGCGGGTGGTGATGAAGCGACCGCTTACTGTGGATGGAGATGATCTCGACAATGAAGCCATGCTCATTCCGGGTCGTCTGCAAGCAGTGGCCTTTGCGGTGTGGAACGGGGAAAGCCAAGAACGCAATGGACAAAAAGCTGTGGCGTCTTGGATGCAACTACTCATTGATCCTGTGAAAACGGGGTCGAGTGGTTCAGAGGGATAGTGGAATGCGTCTGTTACTTAGGATGACGTTTTCGATGAACACGATACATTTTATAGGGAGAATGCACATTCTAGTGTTACTCTGTTCCCTATCTCTAGGGCTAGTCATGGCTCCGACATCTATACTAGCCCATGAATCACGTGAACAAATGACGGAAGAGAAAGCCCTCAAGCTTGCCGAGCGATTTGGGATTGATGTTGGAGAAGTTGACGAGGAAATCCGTGAATTTCTTGGCCTGACAAAAGCTGAAGGCGTGGTGGTGTTTGAGGTCATTGGAGGATCGCCTGCTGACTTATCCGGTATAAAAGTCAAAGCGGTCCTCAAAGAAGTCGATACATTTGAAATTCTGACGTTGTTGGATTTGGGGCGTGCCTTGGAAGAGACGCTACAAACGCAGAACTTTACGGTTGCGACGTACGAACCAATGACTGGGGTGGGGGTAACCGGAGGCTTAAATTTTCATTTCGTGCGTATTTTACAAGACTAACTGTTCAACATGATAAACAGAATGCTTGGTTGGAAGATACGGGGATGGAAGATTCCCCTGGCTTTGCTTGGAATATTCTTGGTGGGATTGACTCTTGCCGGAATTGTGGTTGCTCAGGAACCGTCAGTTTCTGTCGATGCTGACCAAGGTTGGATAGAAGAGATTGAAAAAATATTTATCCCATCCGAACAATGCAAGCAATGCCACGACCGCCATTATGAAGAATGGAAGGGGATGCGTGAGCAGACCATGGACCTTAAAACGTTTGGTCGTGTGGATGGCGCCCTCTTGCATGGAACAGCGCTGACCTCTCCTGTTTTTCGAACCGTTCTCGGGCTTTGGCTTCAAACCATGCCCACTGCAGACCAACGCAATCGTTGCCTTTCATGCCATGTTCCTTCGGTGACTGTGTTCCCGCAACATCTGATCGAATTATTGAACAAGTCATGAAGGGAAAGAAACATGTCAAAGTTGAAGGGATAAGTTGTAGCGCCTGCCATCTCATCTCCGGGACACAGGAAAATCCTTATGGGCACCCGACGTTTAAAATTTCTGCGGGTTCCACAATGTTTGGGTCTTATTCAGACCCGGAAGAGAATCTTGTTCATCCCTCAAAGCAGGCTGACATCTATAAAGGGGCACATTACTGTGCGTCGTGTCATTTTGGAAAAGTCAAAGATGTCATGCGGGAAGATATTCCTGGACAAATCTTAAAGGGGACGATCTGCCAGGATTGTCATATGGAGCAATCGACTGGTAGTTCCACATCGGCACGTGGGGCCTTAACCCGACCCATTGGTCGGCATTGGTTTCAAGGCATTGTGATTCCGGGTATTATGCTCAGCAATCGCAACTTACAGGCCGAATGGTTCTCGCGCGTGGATATTGATGTGAAGTTAGGTCAGGGAGTGGTCGAAGGCGAAGTGCTGGTAAAAAATGGTGCGTTGCCTCATACCTTTCCCGGCGGCGATCCGGTCCTCAAGCAATTTTTTGTGACCGTCGTGCTCAAAACCGCAGATGGGCAAATTTTCGATGAATATCGGAAGCGGTTTGGAAAGACCTTTGAGGAGTTGTTGCGTGGGCCCATCCCGCGGCCGTTGATCAACGGGGGAACGACTCGCCATATCCCCTTTTCATTA
>QIMB01000371.1 GCA_003233615.1 Nitrospirota bacterium | reverse complement strand
CTCATACCCGAACACTTCCATTTCACGGTCGAATATAGCCTGTCGGCCAATAAGCGCAGATTGTTTCAGCATTGAGGTCGTACTATCAGTCATGATGGTTTGCTATGGGCTCAGTTAAATAATTCCTGGTATAGATTCTCGGGTCATCTTTTAGGAAACATGGTTCACAGTCGTATGCATTAAAAAATTGGCGGTGTAGCTCAGGTGGTAGAGCAGCGGACTCATAAGCCGCGGGCCGGGGGTTCGAGACCCTCCACCGCCACCATTATCTTCCCACATACATTGATCTACACGCATTCATTCCCTGTTCCTCGTACAGCCACACTCTAATTTCTTCCTAGACGAGACCCCGAAGATTGAACTGCTAGGAGCCTATCCAAACAGTACGCTAGCTCACCAGAACATTGTGAGCTACCTCACTCGAAGGCTTCGAGGACACGATCGAGTCACTGCTGTCTGAATGTTCTGTTGTGCGTGGGAGTTCAATCACAATTGTTGTCCCTTTATTGAGTTGGCTGTGAATTTTTAGGCGAGCCCCTATATCTTTGGCTCGAAGAGCCATATTACCCAACCCATGTCCTTGGACACCCACCAGTTCAAATTCAAACCCTACCCCATTATCAAACACCTCAAACACAATCTGAGTTTCTAAAACTTTGACCGATACAGTTCCCTTTTTTGCGCGGGAATATTGCACACTGTTCATAATGGCTTCACGTAGCACATGTAAGAGTTCCGTACCTTGATCGTAGGAAATTGAACCCTCTATAGCCGGATCAACGACAACATGAATGGGGAAAGCCCCATCTTTACTCACATCATCTACAAGCGTTTTCAGCGCAATCTCAAATTTGCTCCCTAACAACACTCCCGCCTTGAGATCTTCTAAAAATACATGTAGCATTTTTGCCATCGCTGCAATTTGGTCAATAACGAAATTTTCGGGTTTCCCCACTTCCATGGAGATTTGGACTTGCCTCAGAGTTTGAGCAATCCGATCATGGAATTGGCAAATAATAACCTTCCGTTCATCAATCACCTCCAACAATTCTTTATTGCGTTGCAATATGTTCAAAATTGGAGACAGCATGACAATGCCTGCTAGCATCAAACCTGCCACAAGTAGCCCTAGCACTTCCTTCAGCACATGTAACACAGGTGGTGTGAGCTCAAAGAACTGAAGATAAAGACCGTACGTCTGTTGCATCGCAAGTACGCTCACGGCTAAGCCTAAGAAATTCCAAGCCCACAGCTTTTCGGTTTCCCTCGCCCGCCTGATCAATACAGCAACCGTCCCCCAATGCAAAAGACACGAGCTGATTAATATCCACAAAGCCATTGATTCGAATCCCACTCAGGACTCCCTTTCCTGATACCACCTGAGCATCGCTCTATTTATGTTATTCACGCAAAAAACTTCCTGTTTCAAGAACGACAATCTTTGGTACATATTAATTTTCCCTACAGCTTTCACACACTCAGACTTTTCGCAACATATCCTACGACCGCAGCCAAGGCAGGCAAGAATCCTCACATGATCCTTCAGTATCGTTTCGCTTATCGGACATATCCGACATCATCTGAAGATCTATCAGACAAAGCATATCTCGAACTGCATGGTCTATTGCTTTCGCAAATACATATCATGAGGGAGCTTCTTTTAAGAACAGGCGATTCGCCAAACCTTCGCTTTTCCCACACCCCCTTTGAGGTATTTACGGCCTCCAGTCGCCTCATCCACACTGACCTCAACGTAAACGGAGGCTTCATGCGATTAGCGTTTTTCATAGCGTTAGGTGCGTTTCTCTGGGCTGGAACCGTCTCAATTAAATACCCCCAGCAATCTTCTACGATCGCTACATCATCAGGACACATCTGCTCAGATCAAGCCCATGGGGACCTTCTGATGACGTATCTCAAAATCGGAACAATAACGAGTATTCACGACAATGGCCGAATCTTGACTATTGGACTCTCACCAAAGTGGAGGAATCTTTCCTCTAACACACAACAAAAAACCTATGACGCTGTCATCTGCTATGCCCAATCACAGCATCGACCGTATCAGTTTCTTGTATCCCACCTCATGTAGAAATCTTGGACGGAGAGGAGTTTGGTTGGACTGCTTAGGAAGGACCCCGAGCTGCCTCAAGGGATTCTTGGTAATATTCATGGAGAATCTCAGCTCCGCTCGTATGCATAAGAACAAGCTGACGTTGATCAAACGTATTCGCCCAATAGAAATACTGCAAGGTGTTGGTCCTCCCAACCTCAATATGCATTTCCCTTCCTTTCCCATCCTTAAACGTTGATTCGTGTTGAATGTTTTTTTGAGGAAGCGCCTCGTATATTGCCTGCGCTGATGAACAGTGATTTTCATACGCTGGAGTAGAGGGATTCTGAGGGTCATCACAAAGATGCCCCCAACAATCCTGGATCCATTCTTCAAAATCTGAATCCGACAGATGTCTGACTTTTTTCAGCAGCTCAACAATGAGGTCCTTCTCCCCTTCACTCGCGAGCAGCAGCCCACGAAAACCAGAATCGGTTTCACACAAGCCCCATGCCAACGCATCCTCCCACACTCCACACCGAAAACTCCACGAGCCCAGAATGGCATGCTGGCCACGGACAGTTTCCTGCAGTTGACTGATGTCTAATTCTTTACTCATATGCACAGCTGTGGAGCCGACACATCGATACAGCGTTTCCCCTTCGCTATAAAAATGGTCTTCATTCCATGCAAACAATCCAGGCACAGTCACACGAGATACTTCATAGAGAGGGCCATCGACTCTCATTTCACCTAATTCATAATACGAACAGGGAAGTGGTTCCGAAATAGGGATGAGCCGTCTTCCACTCAACGCACGTTGAAAGAAAATCCTCCGACCGGGATTCCAGGTCTTCTCAAAACACAGTAATCGCCCGGCTGGAGTTAACACATTGAGCAACGCCTTCAAGCGGATGGTCAGACCGGTGCGAACTTCCAATGCGTCTTGCTGGGAACGATCATCTGTTCGCTCAAATGTTCTCCAATTCAGGCTCGGCAATCCTGGCTCCCGCTCAGACTGGAGCAAAGCCTGTGTCGAAAGAATGCAGTCATAGGAACCATCAAGAGCAATGATTTCATCCTGGATGACGTGAAACTGAACATTGAGAAGTTGCCGTTTTTCTGCTTCATTGCGAGCCGTTGTAATAGACCGGGTAGACCGATCGATCCCTACAAACTGTATGTGAGGATGTTGCTGAGCAAACCAACAGGTGAGGAGACCAACGCCACATCCAAAGTCCAAGACATGCGTGGTGGAGGAAAGCCGTGGCGAAATGAGCGATCCGACTTTTACAAAGTAATCGAATCGTTGAGAATAGATGACAGAAAGAATGGGCTGTGTAGCGAGAAAGTCATAGAATCGAATATCAGCATCTACATGTTCGCCACCCTGCCGTTGTTCGACTAACGCGTGTAAATCCTGCAGGTCTTGTTGCGACAATGTGTTGCGCTGCCATTCGTAATATGATGCTTCATCATGGAACTCCCGAAGCCCCCATGACCGCAAATATTGGACAAGAGTCTTATCCGGTTCCTGGCAGATGTTTCCTCCGCTATCCATCACCAAACTGTTTAAAGAAATTCAACCCCAAACTGTTTGATTGTCCACGCGTGACAATGAAGAAGTGGAACGAAAATGAGAACGCTCGGTATCTCCGTTATAAATAGAGAGGCAGGCTTAAAATTTTGACGATAACATCATGGCATCCTCATAGGCATGAGGAATGGGATGGGGTTGTTGCAGTTGTCCCGTCCCGAGGACCATGTATTTTTCAATAGTCAGCTTCGAGAGCGTCAGAGGTCCACGACTGTGAACACGTCGACTGTTGCTGCCAAGTTCAGGCCCTAAGCCAAATTGTTCTCCACCATGAAGACGTGTTGAGGCATTTATGAAAACCGCACTTGAATCAACCTCCCGAGCAAACTGCATCGCAAAACCATAGTCTCGCGTGACAATCGTATCCGTGTGCCCTGGGGCATAGGATGCAATATGATCCAAAGCCTCTTGACGATCTTTCACGATTTTAATATTCATAGTCAGAGACTGAAATTTTTTGTCCCAATCAGATTTCTCGGCAGCCTTAATACCTAAATGCCCGGTCATTTCCATGACACCCAACATCGAATTCGTTTTGGGACAACCATGTAACACCACACGATATTCCTGAAGCAGGCGTCGCGTTAACCCAGGCAACAAATACCGGGAGACATCCCTATGGACGAGAAGTGTATCCATGGCATTTGCCTCGGTTGGCGATTGCACTTTTGCATTCACCACGATGGTTTGTGCTAACGGAATATCGACATTCTGATCAACATAGACATGGCATAACCCACCATCAAACCCAATGACGGGAACTCGTGCATGCTCAAGAATGCCAGTTCGCAAGCTTGCCCGACCTCGAGGAATGACCGCTTGAACATACTGAGACTGCCGTGCGATTTCTAACGCGGCGTCTGGGGTCCGCCGGTCGAGAAACACGAGACTTCCCTCTGGAACGCCTTCTTTCACCGCCGCCGCCTGCAAGCAACCGAACAAGGCCCCGTTGGTATGTAACCATTCCGCACCACCACGATACACACACACATTATTCGTTTTCACACACATCCCTAATGATTCAACCGTCATGACAGGGCCCATATCAGAAATGACACCTAACACCCCTATGGGAGCCCGTACCATATGAACCTGCATCCCATCTGGTGTCATCCAAGCCTGACTTATCTCTCCAACGGGATCCGGATATGCTAAGAAATCGAGTAAGCGATCTACCATGACTTGGATGGTCTCTTCTGTAATGCGAATCTGCTCAACAGCTTTTCGATAAACTTGCTTATCCCCCTCCTTTGAAATCTCTGCGAGATCTCGTTCGTTGGCCTGAAGGATATCAGATGCCTGAGACTCCAATGCGTCTGCCATGGCTTGCAAGGCGTTATGTTTCTTCTCAGAGGATAAACAGGCCATAGAACGAGCAACCGCCTTGGCTTGTTTTAACAAACCTTGCACATAGAGCTTTACTGGAACTTCAACCATTTCATGCACTCCTTGATCGCAATAGAAAAGGGAAACGGCATTGACTATAGCCATGAGGTCTCATAGAGTCAAAAGGATGTAGCTACTGTTTGCCACCACGTTTTTCAAGAGATTTTTCTACAAACCGTGATGACAAGGAATACGTCTGCTAAAAAAAGCACCTGAATTGTACTTGAATTACTTTTTTCACCTGTGCTATTGTTGTTTGGTTTATCTCTATCCTAGTAAATTTCATGAACGACTCTTCACTTGGAATAACCTGCCTGACTAGACGATCTTGTCTCATTGTCTCCTGCCGGTCCCATTTGAATCAAAAACTGCGCTCACATCATTCAACAAAGACTACAGTTTTGTGTTAATCCATATATTTCTGAAAGGGGGTGGGACTGTCCGCTATGGTCACGATTAAATCTTTATTGGAAGCCGGAGTTCACTTTGGGCATCAAACCAATCGATGGAACCCAAAGATGAAACGCTATATTTTTGGTGAAAAAAATGGCATCTACATCATTGATTTGCAAATCACCATGCAATGTTTTCAGAAGGCCTACGAATTTACGCGGGATACGGTCGCGGCCGGAGAATCCGTATTATTCGTTGGAACCAAGCGACAGGCCATGAGTATTGTCGAAGCGGAAGCCAATCGCTGTGGAATGTACTTTGTCAACCAACGATGGCTAGGCGGCATGCTCACGAATTACCAAACCCTTCGACGCAGTATTACCCAACTCAAAAAGTTAGAAGCCGCTGAAACAGATGGGACGTACGAACGACACAAGAAAAAAGAAATTGTGAAAATGAAAAAGCAGCAGGCCAAATTGGAAAAATATTTGGGCGGCATTAAAGACATGAAAGACATTCCGGGATGTATCTATATTTTAGACACACGGATTCAACATATTACCGTCAAAGAGGCAAATCGATTAGGTATTCCAGTCATTGCCCTTGTCGACACCAATTGCGATCCTGATGGCGTTGATTTTCCCATTCCCGGCAATGATGATGCAATTCGTTCCCTCAAGTTATTTACGGCACAAATTGCCGATGCCTGTATTGAAGGAGCCGAGATTCGACAAAAACGCCAAGATGCATCAGCCAAAGGCGAAGGCTTTCTCACCGAAGGACAAGCATCAGAACCTGCAGCAGCAGTAGCTGCCTCAGAGAATACCCAACCTGCCTGAGGTCTGTGAGGTCCTCGTTTTCTAGCTATCCATCCACAATACATGAGTAGGAGTGTACGCATATGTCTAGTTTGAGTGCCTTGGTCAAAGAATTACGAGTGAAAACCGGGGCAGGAATTCTTGATTGTCAAAAGGCCTTACAAGAAACGGGAAGTGATATAGAAAAATCTATTGATTTCTTGCGTCAAAAGGGGCTGGCAGCTGCCCAGAAAAAATCCGGGCGTGAAACGAAAGAAGGCCTCATTTCGTCATATATTCATGCTGGCTCAAAAATTGGTGTCCTACTGGAAGTCAATTGTGAAACCGACTTCGTGGCTCGCAATGAAGAGTTTCAGTCTTTTGTCAAAGAAGTCGCATTGCAAATTGCTGCCTCAGAACCATCTGTTGTCAAACGAGAAGATATTCCAGATGACCTGATTCAACGGGAAAAAAATATTTATCTCGCTCAAGTCAAAGAATCTGGCAAACCCGAAGCTGCCTGGGAAAAAATTGTCAACGGGAAGCTCGAAAAATTCTATCAAGTACAATGCTTACTGGAACAAGGATTTATTAAAGATCCAAAAACCACGATCCAAGACTTACTGTCTCAAAGAATTGCAAAGCTCGGCGAAAACATTTCCATCAGCCGGTTTACCCGCTATCAGCTTGGCCAAGATTAATGCCGCTTAAGTACCGCCGTATCCTCTTAAAAATTAGTGGAGAAATGTTAGCCGGCGACCTGGAGTACGGCATCCAGCCTTCTGTGTTACACAACCTTGCTCGCGAGATTGCTGACGTCAGGACGATGGGGGTTGAAGTCGCTATTGTCATTGGCGGAGGGAATATTTTCCGTGGCCTTGCCGCCAGCGCAGATGGCATGGAGCGGGCATCAGCTGATTATATGGGTATGCTGGCCACGATGCTCAACGCCCTCGCACTCCAAAATGCCTTAGAGAAATGCGATATTCCAACTCGAGTACTTTCCGCTATTGAAATGCGGCAATTAGCCGAGGGTTATATACGTCGTCGGGCCATTCGTCACCTTGAAAAAAAACGTGTCGTCATTTTTGCTGCTGGCACAGGCAATCCGTACTTTACAACTGATACAGCTGCGGCTCTTCGCGCCATGGAAATTGGTGCAAACGTGATCATGAAAGGCACCAAAGTCGATGGCATCTACGATGCCGATCCAGTCACTACCCCCACAGCCACACGATTCACTGCATTACCTTTTTTGTCCGTCCTGAATAAGAATCTCAAGGTGATGGATGCCACAGCGATTACACTCTGCATGGATAATGATCTACCCATCATCGTGTTCAATCTTACCTCACCGGGCAACGTTCGGAAAATCGTGGAAGGCGAACCTATCGGCACTATTGTTTCAAGCCAGGCGACCATTAACGACTAGACGAGACGATCATGAGCGATCCAACTATTCAGGATGTCAATCAACACATGGAAGGGGCAATAGAGCACCTCAAGAGAGAATTTACTTCTCTCCGAACAGGACGTGCCTCATTAGGTCTTCTTGATCATATTAAAATTGATTATTACGGGACACTGACACCCTTGAAACAGGTGGCAAACATAGGCATACCTGAAAGCCGATTGATCACGATTCAACCGTGGGACATTTCGCACATTAAAGACATCGAACGTGCCATCATCAGCTCGGAACTAGGTTTGACGCCATCAAATGATGGCAAGGTCATCCGGCTACCGATTCCTCCACTTAGTGAAGAGCGACGGAAAGACCTCGTGAAGCTGAGTAAAAAGTATGGTGAAGAAACAAAAGTACAAATTCGAGGCTGCCGTCGAAATGGCAATGATGAGCTGAAACGCCGGCAAAAGGACAATACCATCACTGAAGACGACCTTCGTCGGTTAGAAACGGAAAATCAAAAATTAACCGATAATTTCATTCATACTGTGGATGAACTCAGCAAGAAAAAGGAGGAGGAAATACTCGCGATCTGAGGGTTCGCGAACCCTCAGGACCTTCTTGTGAGACTCTCTCCATCTTCGCCATCCCTCTCATCGACTGTGCCCCATGCTCCGCTTACAGTAAAGATTCATCTTGAATCCTTAAAAGAAAACTTCTTGCAGATTCGCCAATATCTTTCTCCTGCGACAAAAATTCTCCCCATTATCAAAGCCGATGCCTATGGCCACGGTGCGATTCGTGTGGCACAGACCTTAGCCTCTTTAGACATTTTTGGATTTGGTGTTACTTCAATTCCGGAAGGTGTTCGCTTACGAGACCATGATATTCATACTCCAATTATCATCATGGGCCCACTCTTGGCGCATCACATTCAAGACATCATTCACTATCAGTTCACTCCTGTCATTTCTCATCCTGCAATTTTACAGCAACTCCTCACCGAACTCCCGTCACACAAGCAGCCTTTCCCTATCCATTTAAAAGTTGACACCGGATTACACAGATTAGGATTTGAGGCAGAAGAAGCACTCTCCCTTCTATCCTCGTTGTCTCCATCAGCGTCGCCAGTGAGCATCCAAGGCCTCTTAACGCATTTCGCAGACGCGGACAATCCCGACCCGAGTCTTACCAACCAACAGCTTCAACAATTTCAGACATTCACTCAACTCGTTCAAACACAAGGCATACACGTTCCGATTTACCACATGGCGAATAGCGCTGGAATTCTCTTTCATCCACAGTCCCATCTGGGAATGGTTCGCCCGGGCATCATGCTGTATGGCTATACTCCTGGACACGAAATAACGTCCTCTCCCATCGAACTTCAGCCAGTGATGTACGCCTCAACCTATATTGCGCACCTCCGCTCGCTTGGGCCAGGCGAAGTCGTAGGATATAATGCACTGTTTCGCACAAGACGCTTATCACAAATTGCCGTCTTGCCAATAGGCTACACTCATGGCTTTCAGCGACGCCTCACCGGAACAGGTCATGTGCTCATCCAAGGAATACCAGCGCCTATCATTGGGAAAATCTGTATGGATATGATGATGGTGGATGTCACCGACATCCCCCACCCGACGATTGGAGAAGAAGTGATGTTATTAGGCAAACAAGGTGAAAAGGAAATTACAGCGCAAGATTATGCCATGTGGCTCGATACCATACCCTATGAAATCCTCTGCGGAATCGGAGGAAAAGCCGATCGCACATATATCTCATCAGAATAGTATGGTGCTGAGAAAAAACTTAACGGACAAGTCTGGCTTGAGGCAAGAAAAGGGATCATACAGAAATCATGGTTCAAACCCTTCCACGTTGCTCAGGCCCTAAGAGGCTCCGTTCCTCACCATGTCAATCCAGAGCGGGGCCTGGCGGAGTCGAAGGATCTCGCCCAGGCCAACCAGACCATAGCTCAGCTAGATGCTTCACGCTGCTCAGCATGACAAGTTGGTTGATCAAATCTCCTTGCAGACACTGTATAAGTAAAACCATAATGTCCGTATGATCCAAGAAAAGATCAGAACAAAAAACGTGTTCCATGACTGACGATCATGTTTTCAAGGTTCGCTTTAATTGTTTTTCGACACTCGCCACTTTTCCTTCCAACCGTCCGGTATGGCCTTGACGATAATCCACTTTCATCACACATGAAATTCGAGGACAGTCTTCTTTCATACGTTCATAGCATTGCTTGACGACATCTAAAACCTCATCCCACTCCCCTTCCAGCACAGTGCCCATAGGGTTCAAGCGATAGGCAACACCGCTTTTGTCAATAATGTCCAATGAACGCGACACATACGTACTCACGCTCTCCCCCTTGCCAAGAGGAGACATACTAAATTCCAGCAACACCATCAGCTCCCTACCTTTCCAACCTGATCCAATTCTGGTTCTGCAGACAATTTCCAGGAATTGGGATACTGTAGGTTTGCGGTCAGAGTAAACCCATTCACGGCCTCTACCAGTCGTTCACGCCGACGACGATCACTCGATTCGGTCTTTTTTAATTCCTCTCGCAATGCCCCTAACCAATCCAAAAATTGATCAAATTCTTCATCAAAGACGGATTCGAGATTTTCACGTAACGTCCGGGCAAAGGCTGGAGCGGTTCCACTCGTACTAATGGCAATACGCAATGGACCGCGTTGAACCAACGCTGGCATGACAACCGTGGAGTACTCAGGTTGATCCATTGACCACACTAAGAACCCTTCTGTTTTGGCCAACTCATAGAGGGATTTTGCCAAAGGTACATCGTCCTTCAAGACGTTGGCAATCATCACAACATCTTGAGCATCCGTCGCACGAAACGTTCGTCCCCGATGGATTATTTTCCCTGACGCTGTGAGTTTTCGTAAATCCACATGCAAGGTAGGATGTACTACCGTCACTTTCGCGCCTGCATCTAACAGCCGTGAAATTTTTTCAACAGCTTCCTCATCCCCACCTATCACCAAACATTGCCGACCATCTACATTCACTGTTACTTGAAAACCAGGATTATACCTCATAAAAAAAAGCCTCCTTCACAATCCCGATATCATACCCAAAATGAGCTCTGGAAGAAAATAGGAATAAGGACTCGCGAAACCCTAAGATTCGGATGGCCCTAACCCCGGAGCCAAACCAAAAGATAAAAACACGAAAGAAACCGGCAAGGGAAATCTTAAGAAAAGGGATAGTGAATAGACATATGCCAATCAACCACCAACTTACTGTAATCCTTCCGAACTCTGAACGCCAAGAGACTCATAAATTTTGAGCGTGGCTTTTGATTTATTCAATGTATAAAAATGAATGCCTTTCACCTTATTATCAATCAAATCTCTGACTTGTTCCGTCGCCCAATGGATACCGACACGTTCGGCTGCTTCGTCATTGTCAGCTCGTTCCATCGCCCTCAGTAGTTTGGCCGGAAAGCGTGCACCCAATGCCAGCTCAGACATTCTGGCCATCCCTTTCCGAGAGGTAATCGGCATAATGCCCGCAATGATGGGAACTTTAATTCCGACTACTTCGCAGCGTTCGCAAAAATCATAAAAATCACGATTATCAAAAAATAGCTGTGTGCAAATATAATCTGCCCCTGCATCAATTTTCCGTTTAAGGTTATCCATTTCAGCCAATCGATTTGGTGTAGCAGGATGCCCCTCGGGAAACCCGGCAACGCCCATTCCCATCATCGGAAATCGTTGTGTAATAAACTGGACTAAATCAGAGGCATAGGGAAATCCGTCTTTCGGAACATCCATGATCGTTTGCCCCTGAGGAGGATCTCCCCGCAAGGCCATAATATTATGAATGCCATTCTCCAAATACGTGGCCAGAATTTGTTGAATTTCCTCACGCCCTGACCCCACACAGGTCAAATGAGACACAATGGTCAGATCAGTTTCTCGTCGAAGCTTGACCACCAAATCGTGAGTTCTTTCACGTGTTGACCCGCCTGCACCATAGGTCACACTTACGTAGGCCGGCTTCAGAGGCATGAGGGCCGAAATGGTCGTAAAAAGGTCTTCTGAGGATTTCGCGGTTTTAGGAGGAAAAAATTCAAAGCTGATAGCAGGGTTATGAGCTCGCAACACATCAGAAATATGCATATCCATACCTTAGTCGGCTCCTCATGATTTGTCTAGTTGTGATGGCGCCATTCACTCATCCAAACCTAAGAGGCTCGCGCAATTCAAAAAACGCCTTGGCCTTATGAAAGGACCTTCATTTTGACAGACTCTAATGGCCACACACACCAACGTACCATAATAGCTCCGAGCAAACCCGTCAGAATGAACACCGACACGACATGCCACCCGCTTAAATCGACAATAGCGACCGGCATTCGGTGGAAGGAGAGAGTAGTCATGAAGGCCTCATAACGAACGATGCCCATCATAATAAGGGTCAGCGATGCATTCACAAGCCCACCCCAAAGCAGCCCCTTCATATGTGGCACCATAAAAGAGGCGTTGAGTAAAACTAAAGCCAATAAAGCCGTGGTCACACTCACAAAAAACAGGACAGACGTCAAGCTACTCCCATCGATCAGCACTGTTTGAGATTCGGTGTTTAACAGAAGAAAAAGCCAAGGCCCAATGAGCATTTGAGTCACGAGCCCGGATAATATCCAACCGACGCCATAGCGAATAATTGGAGGCGAATTCTGCTCAGAATCAGTGCCATCTTCTTCCATCCCTGGCGATGAGCTGAGAAGATTGAACAATCCCAAGCACGCCACAATGATGCCTCCTGCGACAAAGGCTGAAAAAAGAAGATGAAGTCCCTTGGGAATCAGCCTCAGCCATTCCCATTGAACCGAATTCCCAAGAATCCATACGCCTTGTACATACCCCACATTCGCCATGAGATCCCATCGGACAATCCAAAGCATCGCCACTGCCACAAAGATCACCATCACTCCACCCATAAGCATTCCACTCGGATTGTGCCGTTGACGAAGCTGCTGCTGCATACGCCAGAGCAGGGTCAACGCAATCATATATCCGCACATTTCCTCATAACTCCATGGACCATCAGCCATGTGGGATTCAGGAAGTGCATAACCCAAGGCCCAGGGCACCATGAGTCCCACCACACCCAAGATAACCGCGAGAACAGCCGTACAGCGATATGTCAATTCACAAAGCACAGGACTCAGCCCGGCAGCCATTGGTTGTCCCAACCAACGTTGAACCAGGAGGGTTCCCACGCAAATAATCGACAACCCCAGCGGCAAGAGCACTCGCCACACGTCTAACACGCTAAACAATAACAATCCATCAAGCATAAGAGGCTTTCATGGCAAGGGCTACAATATCGTCACGACTCAGGGATGTATGCTGAAGACTGAAGGCTAGCACTCATACAAATGTGAGATGCTCACGCATGAGATTGGCCTCTACCAGACTTCGGCCTTCAGTCTATCGTGAGTAGTTCGACAAATACTTGCATGCACAAAAAAGTACGGTATGATCGTTCAAGCATATACACACGACACAGCACAGATAATCATTACCAGTTCTCATAGGTCTTTGTCTCAATCATAGATACGAAACATTAAGAAAACCCTAACAAATCACGCCTGCTTGAAAGAAAAACTTGATATCTAGAGGAGTCATTCATGGCCAATATACCAAAAAAATTACAGACAATCGTGATCGAACAAGTCGAACCTGAATTGGATGGCGGGCGGTATCCTGTGAAACGAATTGTTGGCGAAATTCTAGACGTCACAGCAGATATTTTCAAAGAAGGCCATGACGTTATTGGCGCCATTCTTCGATATAAAATTTCAGGAGAAAAAGCATGGGAAGAGACGCCCATGCACCATGTAGACAATGATCGATGGGCTGGGTCATTTCCTCTTTTGTCAAACAATCGCTATATCTATAGCGTGGGGGCATATAGCAAATCCTATGAAACCTGGCGTATTGAACTTGAGAAAAAACATGCCGTACGTCTCAATGTGACAAGCGAATTATTAGAAGGTCATACACAAGTCAACAATGCCCGCTCCAGGGCTAAAGGGTCTGATAAAACAGCATTGACCTCCTGGTTGAAGCAATGGGACGAATCCCAGGACCAGGATTGCCAAGTCGCCATCGCGTTAGACCCGCAACTGAGCACACTCATGGATCAACACGAACCCCGTGCGGCATGGTCACTCTATAACCGAGAGTTAGACGTGATCGTGGATCGGGAACGAGCACGTAATGGTGCCTGGTATGAAATTTTTCCACGCTCAGAGGGAACGATTGAAGGGAAAGGGGGCACGTTTAAGGATTGTGCGGCACGTCTTCCAGCTATTCGAGACATGGGATTTGATGTGCTGTATCTCGCACCGATTCACCCAATCGGCACAACCAATCGAAAAGGCCGCAACAATAGTCTGACGGCCAAGCTCGGAGAACCAGGAAGTCCCTGGGCAATCGGCAGTCAACATGGAGGACATGATGCCATTGAACCTGCATTGGGAACATTGGAAGAATTCGATGTCTTCCAGAAAGCCGTACGCGATCATGGAATGGAACTCGCCCTTGATTTTGCTATCAATGCGACCCCCGATCATCCTTACGTCACGCAGCACCCCGCATGGTTCAAACAACGCCCAGATGGCACGATAAAATTTGCCGAAAATCCACCTAAAAAATATGAAGATATTTACGCCTTCGACTTTTATTCAGAGGCATGGCAAGAGATTTGGCGGGAAATGAAACGTGTATTTTTATTCTGGATCGACCATGGGGTAAAAATATTTCGAGTCGATAATCCCCATACGAAACCAGTCATATTTTGGGAATGGCTCATCGGGGAGATTCAACAGGACCATCCAGATGTCCTCTTTCTCGCGGAAGCATTTACCAAGCCGAAGATGATGCAGGTCCTGGCCAAGGCAGGCTTCACACAATCATACACCTACTTTACTTGGCGCAATTCCCCACAGGAAATGACGGAATATCTGACAGAACTCACGCAGAGTGAGATGAAAGACTATTTTCGACCAAACTTTTTCCCTAATACACCTGACATACTCCCGAACATTCTCCAACAAGGCGGGCGCCCTGCCTTTAAGTTCAGGTTTGTGCTAGCTGCCACATTGTCTCCCGCATACGGCATCTACAACAGCTATGAACTGTGTGAAAACAACGCCATTCCAGGAACGGAGGAATATCACAATTCAGAAAAGTATGAAATTCGCCATTGGGACTGGGACCGCCCGGGAAACATTCGAGACTACATCACCAGTATTAACCACATACGTCAGAATAATCCGGCATTACAGTCATTCACGAATCTCAAATTTCATGAAACCGACAATGAACATATTCTATTCTACAGTAAGATGACTCCAGACAAAACGAACATGCTCCTAATCGTCATCAACATGGACCCCTATCATACACAGGAATC
>QIMB01000391.1 GCA_003233615.1 Nitrospirota bacterium | reverse complement strand
CCGGCAGAAACTCGCGCGCCAGCGTCGTCTTACCGCATTGCCGCGGGCCGATCAGCGTCACAATCCGGCTACGCCCGAGTGCCGTACGGATGTTGTTTAACCACGAGTACCGTTGAATCATGAGGCCAGAATACCATGAAAATCGGTTATAGCAAACCCGTTTTTCATGGAGGATAATTGAATGGTTTTCCGCTCTATCAATTGAAATTCAGGGGCAGGGGCAGGTTTCAAATATGCGGGTTCACTCGGACTGACCAGTTGTGGGGTCCTTGGCTCTATCGAGCTTGTGAAACTGCATTCCCGGATTGGCCGGGTTTAGTTGCAGATCAAAGGCTGTGGTTTTGACGGCCTTCTGCTCATCGCCGGTTAGTTTGCCCAGGCTATCAGTGAAAGTGTCGGCTATGCGGAAATCCATTAATTCACCAAGGGTCCATTTGATTGCGAAAATAAAAACCATCATGCATCGCGCGTGAGATTGAACCTGCGAAATCCATCCGGCCCCAAAAAGTCAAATTTCCTCTCAAATAGAGCTGCGAGTTTGTCATTGGCGGTCGTGAAAAATATCTGTCTTTGTCCTTTCAGTACAACCTCGCGCAGGTAATCAAGAAAAGATAACGAGTTCATATCATCGACATGTGCAATCGGATCATCAATAAGAACTACGGGTGGCGCCACCTTCAACTTAGCGTTTTGTGCTAAAAATACCGACAATGCAAACGCTGCTCGTTGACCTGCGCTGATCTCAGTTAGCTTGGCTTCCCTATCATCCATCTTGCGGATGAGAGTCGACCAGGTTGGTCCAAGCCCACGAAACTCTGCTGGTGAATGAATTTGTGAAAAAATGGTTTCAATCGCTACACGATTCTCCCTTAATGCAGTCTCCATTGCGCCATTCAACGAATGATCTTTTTGTAGCGCCTCAAGCACAGATTGGGCCTTACTAAACCGATCTATACGTTTAAGTAACTTCGCAAGTTGTTTTCCAAGTTTCTCTTTCCTTTTAACCGATTCCGCATAACTATCTTTAGCCTGTTTTTCCTTACCAAGAGCAGCTTGTAGCTCAGCGGCAACTTTACGGATCGAATTTGCTTCCACGACTAACTCAACCAGCGGCTTTCCTAAGGGCCATGGAAACAAGGAAGAGAAGTGTCCTAGCTTTTCTTGAATTGTCTTCGTCTCGGCCAACCTTTCTCTCAGTTGGGAGAGTTTGTCTTCCAAATCTCGCGCCTCAGAATCAGTTGATTCCAAGGATTCCGCAAGTGCACGTTGTAACTCGCCTGATTCCTTTCGATAGTTATCAAGCGTCTTTGATAAAGCCTTTACATTCTGATCAATCGTCAAAATCAAGTGATTCACGTCCTCTCCAGAACGCACATTAAGTGGACGCCCTAATTCACGTAACCGATCTGTGATCTCTTCTAATTTATCTATTGAAAGTCCTTGTGACTCAAGAGAATGCATTTCATTGTCAAGTACAGTGAGCCGTTCTTTAGTTTCGACTAACACACGATTGGCATTCTTCACTTCATCCAAAACCGAACGAACCGACATATCAACAGCAAGATTTGCTCTTTCACAATACTTCATGAGCAGACCAGATGCAGCCTCAATTGCTAAAATATCACGCAACACTGCCTCTCGCTCACGCAGCTGAGTTAGCAGTGTTTGTCCTAGGGCTTCAAATTCCTCGTCAACTCCCACATTAATATGTTTCTCCAGTTCGCCAGATCCAAACTGAGTATGGCAAAGCGGACACTCATCAGGTTTGGGGTTATCCTGAAGCATTTTATCTGCAATCTCTCGAAGCTGTTGCGCCAAGTTAAGTGACTGCTCCCTTAGTTCACTAAATTTCTTATATTCTTTCTTCAAATCAGCCAATGATATCTCTGCAGTTGAACGCTTTGAAATCAAATCCTTTTGGAAATCAGCTGTGTTTATTTCAAGATCAGTGGCTAAAACTACATCCAAGGTATCTGCGTCAAGACCAACAAGCCAATCGGATAATGTTGCTACTTTGGCCTGTAGTTTGCTGAGATCTTCTGCACGACCTAACAAGTTAGCATCAACAAAACGACTCGCCTGCTTTGCCATATCCGATGCTCGTCGGTCACGATTTATCGAATCCTCAATTTCCCGCTGTTCCTTTTGCAAAAGCCCTAGTCGAGTGAGATCAGCCTTAGCCTTATCAGTTGCAAGCCTGGTATCACGACAATATGTCGCCATACCCTCCATCGTGACAGGGGATGCTGTCCATTCAATTTTCGTTGCCTGTTGTACAATTGACACCAGTTCGGCTAGTGGTTCAACAAGACCAGAAGCGAATGCTTCTTTGTCTTTTTGGGTTCCATGCCATCCTACTCGGTCGATCATTGCTCTAAGACGAGTGCTAATTGAGTCTGACTCCTGTCGAACTCCGCTAGCTTCTGAAAGACGCTTTCCCAAAAGCTTAAGCTCATCTTCGATTTGTATTTTAAGCGGGTTAATACTCTTCAACTGTTTCGCGACTTCATCGGTAACTCGCCCGATATCTTGCCATACATTGGATGCCTCTGGTCCAACTAACAACTTTGAGAGGTCATCCTCAATACGAGAGGTGGAATCCGCAAGATCCACTGCCGCATCAGTGTTAAGAAAATTGAACTGAGAAAAACTTTGGTAAAGATAATTGGTTTTGACCTCTGGCTGCCCATACCACATTAGATTTCGATCTCGAAACACCTGTGGTTTTCTATTGGTTGTTACTGTCTCGGACTTGCCGTTAGCAAATACTACATTCATTGAGTATC
Source organism: Nitrospirota bacterium (assembly GCA_003233615.1). GTDB lineage: Bacteria > Nitrospirota > Nitrospiria > Nitrospirales > UBA8639 > Nitrospira_E. The sequence goes on along the minus strand of QIMB01000391.1, from coordinate 12,263 downwards.
TTGGTTTAGTTTTCGGATTCCTCTTATTTGTACCACAGTAAAAATACTCGATTGCTTCAAGTAGCGACGTCTTACCCGATCCATTTCTCCCAAATATGAGGTTGACCTTACCAAATTCGAATTCACGTTGGCTTGGAAAGTCCCGGAACTTATTTAGTTTCAAGGAATGTATAAGATGCTGATCTTTGATCCCCATATCCCTTTTTGGCAGTCTCGATTTGGGACTATTCTTCGCAGGGGGATTTTCAATAAGTTTTAACCGCGTCGGTAAATCATCATCACTCAAAATTGACTCATCAAGACCAGCATCTACAAGTTTCTCTGTCCAAATAGATAGAATACCGGCATGTGGGGTTGCGTCCGTTGATGCAATAACCGGTGGGTTGAGAACCAACTCCAGATCTTCTTCAGGAATAACAAACTTACGTGCATAATTTCGATCACGCTCGATCAACTCTTTGGCATTAATCACCTCTCGGCTCATTAGACGGTCATTACTAGTAATAAAATAAAGATAGTTACTCCACTGAAGACTTTTCTTGCCTTCAAAATAATGGCTCCCGATAACTTGGTCCTGATATTTCGTCAGTGATTCATTAGAACTCGGCAAGTCTTGTGCGATATCAAGGTAATATACGGCGTATGGCTGCTCGCCTGCCTTCTTCATAAATCGTATAACTGAATCACCCACTTGCTCTACACCAGAATAATGGGCAGCCACACGATCACGTAGCTGTGTAATGCTAAGGGTCATTCACTCCTCCCGATGTCATACTCCGACGCTTCGAATGCCTCATCGATCTGTACATATTGGTGTGGTTTAAATGGCACAACCTGATTTTTATCATCTCTATACCAGACAGCTAATCGCTGTAGTGACGATCGCCTATCGCTATCGTCGGAAAAATACCTGCGTAGACATTCAGCAGCAATCTTTTTTACTTTTTCGACTTGGGCGATACCTGAATCTTCGCCCATGTAAATTACAGTGGCACGCTGTCCTTTATCCGACACAATGTTCTGGTGAGGAAAGTCCGGCGACCAATTGAGGGAAATATTACCCTTTATGTCCTGGAGCGAAGGTAGCGAATTCTCATCGCCCTGTAAGATATCCCATAACCGCCCCAGTCGTTTGAGACGAGCAACGCGAAAGTCACATGCATTTTCATTTGTGTCTTGGCAATAGGTGACCCGATATATGATTTCAGACTCATTAATTACACATGAATCTAAACTAGGAAGTGTGTGCCAATCATCACCACTGATCTTTCCCGAACAAAGCGCCAAAATACGCTCTGCTTGGAATGGGTTTGTCTCAGCAACCCTCTTGATCTCATCTTTGGCATTTCCGCTCTCAGCAACAAGGGTGGGGAATCCGTCATCTGCGGCTTCTTGTTCTACCCAAGCCTTTGCTGCTGCATCCCAGATACATATCCTTCTAAGCTGAGGACCGCGCGACCTGGAAATGGATTTCGGAACACCTAGGTGGACGACCTTCGTCACTTCAAGAAAGTACGTTGCCGGCTTATAGTTAAAAAATAGCGCATGAGACCGTAACGCATCACACCATGTGTAATAGAGACCTCGTTTATGATTGGCTGCCAAAGTTTCATCTCTGTCATCAAATCCTGTTGGTTGTAGATACCACGCTGAGCCCCCTACATTTTTCCATGACTTCTTTACTTCACCGCACCATTCCTGAACGTTTCTCGCCCAATTCAGACAAATTAGCTCGGTTGCATTGCCTCCAAATCGAAATAAACGATCTCTGTATTGGCGAAATTGTGTTTGTCGGGGTTTTCCGTTTAGCTGTATGTGTACTATAAGAGCCCGGTCATATAACGCATCTGCATGTCCTTCATCAGCAAATGCAAAGGCATCAGAGCAGATCAACGATACGAGTTTGATGTCTTGCCCGTCAAATTGGTAGACGTGAGCTCCCGTTTGTAGATTGCTTATCTCGAAATGATCATTATCACCCATTGGGTACGTCTTAAACTGGACGAGAACGACAACCTTAGAATTGCCATCATCTCCAAGGAGAAACACATACGCAAGCGGGTCTGTGAACCGCTGAGGGTCTGGAGGCATCGTTTCATAAAGTACGGTCGCAAACGGGGCAAACTCCTCTTTAATCTCATCAAGTTCACTGTACTTGATACTCTCACAACCAAGTGCCCAAAGTTTGCCCTTTTCGGGAATCACCCCATCCTTAATGTTGTCACAGAGCACTTCCCAGGGCATCGAGTATTCAGGCGTTATAACCAGATCGGCCTGTGTTTCTCTCGCATCTTCCAGAAATCTAGAAAACTGAAGTTTCGCAAGGTCGCGATCCCTATTCCGAACACCTTCGGCACTTCCTTCTATCTCTCCTCTGGGTTGCATAAGTAGGGTTGTGTAGTTCTGTTCGTTCGGAACTAGCACGTTAAGGACCGGTGATCCAAAGCCCACCTCGGCAAGTACTGTGGAGACTGGTGTAATGTCCATCACACTTTAAACACCTTCATCACTTCATCGCCAAGATGATTGATGACCTTGACCGCGATACGCCCTGATTTTGGTTTAGCGAACGGTCGTGAAGTATCGCTGTTGAGCGTCGCCCAGGCATCTTCGTTGATTTCGGCTTTGAGTGTGGTTTTGAGTGCCTTGTAGGGATCATTCGCGCCGAGGAAGTAGGCGTGGCGGACAAAGAAGCTTTCTTCGTTGTAGTCGGTGTCGATGAACCAGCAGGCGATGCCCTCGGCGCCGTCGCTGCGGACTTCGCCGGTGTTGGGGTGGAAGACGTCGACGCCGTTGACTTTGACCTGGATTTTGCCGTCTTTGGAATCAAGGATGTCAATGTCGGGTTCGCCGAAGATGACGAACAGGTTGCCCTTGCCGGTATTTTTGAGGTCATCGGCCATGTGCAGGTCCGCGTTCATTCTGGCCTTGAGTACGGGAATACGACCCAGCTTGTTGAACTCCGATGAGTGGGCGTCGTAGTTGAAGGCACAGGTGATGAGCACATCGAAATCAGCATCGCCTGCCTCACGTGCAGCCGCAACTAGATCGGGGCGGGAGACCGTACCGAATTCGGGACCAATAAACACACCAGCACGGTTCTCTGCACCTGACTCTTCGTAACGCCCCTCAGCACAAATAAGATCGCCCGGCCAAGGTGTGAGTGAGGTGAATTCGATCTTGTCTTCCTTATGCGCCTGTTGCACTCCGGCAGTCTTCAGGTTTTCCAGGATCATCTGCACGAAATCCTGCTCGTCGCCATAACCCTCCTGAGATTCCGCGACGCCGTCGATCAGTTCATCATTTTCATCAACACCCAACACACGATGTGGTGAGAGGCTCTCCACTGTAAACGGACCAGCAACGCGTACTGTCTTCTTGTCCACATAGGGTTTGTCGTAAAGGTATTCAAAATCGGCCTTGGCAGCAATGGAAGCGTCGATCTCCTTCTGCCTGGCTATTCGCTGCTCCCACCATTCGGCATGAAGTTTCTTCGCTGCCTCCGGCCACTTGTCGTCAGCATCTTGGGGGATTTCCCATTCCTCCCATGCCTCACTCAATGCCTTATTAAGTTGCTCGCGCAACGGTTCAAGCGTTTCCTGAAACTGTTCCCATATCACGTCGATCTCGGTGTTGTTAGCGATATGACCAAGCTTGATATGTGGCAAACTCTCATATACGAAGCCTTGCCGAATATCTCCAAAAGTGGATTGATGAGACAGCGTGGTATGGGTGATCTCTGCCTCCTTATCCTGGCCTTCTGGTGAATCTGCTAGAAGATAGTACGAATAGCGTGCAGCCATAACACGTGCTCTAGCGAGAGCGAGAGATACGCGGGAAGTATCAACTGTGATCCAACGACGACCCCACTGTTCAGCAACGTAAGCGGTTGTTCCCGACCCACAGGTAGGATCAAGTACTAAGTCTCCAGGATTAGTCGCCATTAGGATACACCGCTCGACAACCTTCGTGTTTGTTTGAACGACATAGACTTTCTCATCTGTGAAGTTGCCTGATCCAGTATCGGACCAGATGTTGCCGTGGACTGCAGCATCAAAGTCGGTGTGAAAACGAACATACCTTATAGAGTTCTCAGCAACGTGAATCCGCCCTGCCTTTGCCAGTCGTTCCATGCCAGCTGGATAATTTGCTTTCCAATGGGAATTCTTATCCCAGGGATCATATGTCCTATTCCGAAACTTGAAAGGCTGCCTTTCCTTAGCCCTGCCTTGGGAACTCATGTCGCCAGGAGAATATGGTCGCACCTTTTTAGGAACAGAGCTCTCTCCTCGCTTCTCTTTGGCAGTGACGCCTCGGTATGTAAAGTCATCAAACAGGAGCCACTTCGCATTCCCAGCACCTAGCACGAATTCTTTTCGATAGAATGGTGAATTTGAGCGACCTGCTTCCTTGTCCTTCGCATACCATAGAATAAAATCTGACATATTGCCCAAGTAATTTGCTTCGAAGCCAGTCGTCGTTTGAATAGTGATGAGGCTTACAAAATTCCGCTCACCGAAGACTTCATCAAGGAGAGCTCGCACTCGGTGAACGTTTTCATCACCGATCTGAACAAAAAGGGAACCTGTTTCCGCCAACAAATCCCGCGCCACCGTCAACCGATCCCGCAAATAAGTCAGATACGAGTGAATCCCGTCCCTCCACGTATCCCGAAACGCCTTGACCTGCTCCGGCTCGCGGGTAATGTGATCGACCTTGCCATCCTTCACATCGCGGCTGGTGGTTGACCATTGAAAGTTGGAGTTGAATTTGATGCCATAAGGCGGATCAAAATAAATGCATTGCACCTTGCCGCGCAACCCTTCCCGCTCGGCCAGCGATGCCATCACCTGCAAACTGTCACCCAGGATCATGCGATTGGTCCAATTGGCGTCGTGCTGATAGAACTCGGTTCTGACGCTATCGTCTGACAGACCATTGAAGTCAGCAAAAAGGTCAATCTGTTCTTCGGCTGCTTTATCATCTGCCTCGGTACGGTGCAGCAGGTCATCAATCAATACCTTGGGGTGGACTTTCTCCTGGATGTAAAGCGGCGGGGCGTGGACGACCAGATCGGACCAGTCCTGTTCGTCCTTACCACGCCAAACGAGCTGCGGATCAAGATCACGATTGCGACGCTCGTAAGCCACACGTATTGGGCTTTGTTCTCCCTTCTGCATCACTGATTGATATTCAGCGGTAGGGATGTTCTTGCGTGACGCCTCCTCGTGTGTGAGGGTTTCTATCTGTTTCTTCTGTTTGGGTTTTCTTGCCATAGTTATCTCTTTTGAACCACTAATGGACACGAATGAACACTAATAAAAATATCTTGAAATATTCGTGTCTATTCGTGTCCATTCGTGGTTCTCCAAAAGCATTTGTGGTTCTCATAAAACAACCCTTTTCCATTCCAGTTTCGAGTGCTTGAAATTCAAAAGCAGCCCCAGGCTTAAACCTGTGATTTTCAGGTAGTTCATCATCTGCCCAATTTCATTATTGGTTATTCTCTCAATGGTCTTGGTATCAACGACAATCTGATCAAAACAGATCAGATCCGGCACATATTCGCCTACTTTGACCGACTTGTATTCCACCTCAAATCTGGGCTGTTGTCGATACGAGATATCTTGCAATTCAAACTCCACGACCAGTGCGTTCTCATAAGGCTTCTCAAGCAGTCCATGCCCTAGCGTATTCAATACTTCCATCGCACAACCAACAATCTGATGCGCCTCATTCTTTAGTATCAATTCGCGTCTATTCGTGTTCATTCGCGGTTCCTTCATGAAAAATCCTTGAACCACTAATGGACACGAATGCACACTAATGTAAACAGCCTGAAATATTCGTGTCTATTGGTGTTCATTCGTGGTTTCATGTCTTCATCCATCCAGTCCGTCCGGATTTTTCAATGTTTTCTTTTGTTCTGATGCAAGACGGCGTTCAACTTTTTTCACGTCTTCTGCGGGTGGCAGGGTTTCAGGACGGATTCCACGTTCGAGCAAGGTATTACGAACGGCTTCGTTATTGGTGATATGTTCGTTAGAGATGGCGGCTGCGCTACCCATCTGTTGTTCTTTGGCATTGAAGATGGTGATCTCGGTAGCGAAGTCTTTGGCCTTGAGAATAATCGTTGGCGCAAAATCGGCCAGTGGACGGTTGGCAGCTACCTTCCAGTGGGATTTCATAGCCTGTGTTGTTTTACCAAACAAAGCCTGATCACCTTTGCTACGGATGATGCCAAAATTCTTGTTACCACCCGTTTGTTCATAGATCACCTGTGAAAGTTCTTTTTCTGTTTGGGTCAGTTTCTTACGTGCAGAGACCCGCTCCGCCTCCAGCAAACGTTGTTCAATGAGCTCTGCACGGCGGGTCTGAATTGCAAAATAGGTCTGTGCAAAAGCAATTTCAGACTTTCTGGGATCACCGTTCTGTGCGATCAGGTAACAAGCGTAGCGGGTGAGCATGATCTCTTCCACTTCTCTTTGACCGCCGGAACCCAGATCGACCATTTTGTTGACGTCAACAAAATGGTCTGTGATGGCGTGGTCTGACACCTCGCAGGCGGTTTTTGCTTTGCTGACCACTGCTGTGAAATTCCGCCATTCGGAGTAACCCAATAAATGCTGTAAATCACGCGCCAGCCAGAATTCCACACCATTTTCAGTTTCCTGGGCATGTGCCTCGAATGTGTCGATCATGTTGTGTATCAGATCCGTCTTCATGCCATTATCCCTATGGTTGTTTCGATCATTTTGTTGAATTCGGCTTCGACCTTTTCTTTGAAGTCGGCTTGCATCTCGTAAACATCGGTGAATTCGGCGAAGGCCCAGCGGCCTGACTTACCGTAGTTGTTCACACCGGGGACCCAGTAGACTTCCATCGTGGCTTTCTTCTCTTTCGCATCTTCGCGCCGGTAGCCCTTGATCTCAACGATCAGGTGCAGCAGGTCATTGTCACCGTGGCCATCGTCGATTTTGACAATGAAGTCGGGAATGTATTTGCGTGTCTCGGAGCCATAACGATATGGTACTTCCAATCCGAGGTTGTGATTCTTGATGTAGGCTTTCACCTTCGGGTGTGACTCAGCCACGCGGCAAAATTCGCCTTCCCAGTCGCTATCAAGGATCGCCCAGTTGATATGGCAGCGCTTGGCGTCAGTCTCCCAGCGATCAGTCTTCGAGGTATTGAAGTTAACATGGGCGGTGGAACCGATGGGGTTGTACGGATCGAGCACGACTTTGATTGGGCGCTCGCCAATGAGTGAACGTGTGATGCCGGCAGTTATACGTTCGCAGGCCATGTCAGCCAGTTCCTGGTACATCAGTTGTGCGGGATAGGTGCCACCCTTACAGACCAGACAGTTATCGAGCCACTGTTTGGCGATACGTTTCAATTGCCCAAAGAGGTACAGTTTGGGTTCTTCCCCCGGATCACGCCATTTTGTATAAATCAAACGCTGGGTGATGTGGAACAGTAGCGTTGAGCGCCGCATGTCTTCCAGGTGCTCCAGACTCAGATCCACGTCCTCGCCGATGATGCCGGCATTCCTCGTAATCGATGGACCAACCAAGTCTGGTGTCAGTTCCAGAACGGAGTCATCATTAAACTCAGCGGTCAAGCACTCTTCCGGCAGTTCGACACGATAGCCTGCCACCCGCGGGAAGCGGATTTCGAGGGCGTCGCGATCAGGTCGAATGGCCTTGACCTGGATAGTCTCACGGGGTGGCTGCGGAGGCGCAACCACCGGCTTGGCGGTGAAATCGAAGGGTATCCCCAGTATGTCGGCATATTCAACGTTGAATAACCCTTCTTCATTAAGATCATAGGACTGGCGGCGCAAGGCACGGCCAATCACCTGTTCGCAGAGAAGCTGTGTACCAAAAGCTCGCACGCCCAGCACATGGGTGACGGTGTTGGCGTCCCAGCCTTCGGTGAGCATGGAAACCGATACGACGCAGCGAATAGAGTCGCCCAATCGGCCTTGCTTGCCGACGGTATTCATAACTTCCCGCAGCAGGTCCTGTTCTGTGATGTTCTCGGCCTGACGGCGGTCGCCGGTACGTTCGACGATTTCGCGGCGAAAGCGGTCGATCTCGTCGGCAGCCATCTCATGGAAATTCTTGTCCAGCGCATCGCCGGATTCGAGCTGCTCGCTGTCAATCAACAAAGTACGTGGTCGGGCAATCTGGTTGCCGTGTTCGTCGTAGTTTCGGAATAGCGGCAAGCGCCCATTCTCAAGGGTCGTTGATCCGTCATCATTCTCCCGATAAAAGCCCGAGATGAAGTCGTACACCAGCTTGGAAGTGGATGTGTTATTGCAGACAACGATAAAACAAGGCGGCACATGAACCCCGGCGTCTTCCCATAACTGGTAGGTCTTCTGGTAGTGTCCATAGAGTGCTTCAAGAGCAGTTTGCAGTCTCACTGGCAGGCTGAGTGGGTCGAGTGTTTTCGCCTTGCCCCGACCCTTTTTGGGCATGTCCTTTCGTATATGCTCCCAGAGATTGCGAAACATTGGCATTTCATTGCCAGGAATATTTTCCGCTACTGGCACACGCGGCAGCTTAACAATGCCACATTCGATGGCATCCATAAGTGAAAAATCGCACATCGTCCAGGGGAACAAGGTGCCTTCCGCATAGCCGGAACCACTTAAGAAAAACGGTGTGGCGGACAGGTCAATAACACGGGTTACACCAAGTTTACGGTTAACTATTTCAATACCGGATATCCAGAGTCGAGCCGCCTCACTATTCTTATCGGCTTCTTTCTTGTCGTCTCCCTTTAGATCGCCTTCGGTGTCATTATCAGGTTTTTCACGATAGCAATGGTGGGCCTCGTCGTTGATCGCCATGATGTTCTTCATGCCCATCAGGTCTGGCATAACACGCTGGAGCATCTGTCCTTCTGTTTCCAGTGTGTTCAGTTCTTCGCCTCGCCCTCGGAGTAATGAACGGCCACCCTTTGATAGTTCCATGCGTTCACGTAACTTAAAGGCGTGATAGTTGGTGATAACGATCTTCGCTCGTTCCAGATCGCCCATCATGTCGCCAGGTATTAGTTCGCGACTTTGGTAATAGCTGTCCGGATCGTTGGGTTGTAAAACACGCAAGCGATCCCGGATGGTCAGACCAGGGGAAACAATCAGGAATCCGCGGGTAAATCTTTTGCTCTGGGGTTTGCGCACCGCGTTAATGGTTTGCCAGGCAATTAGCATGGCCATGACGGTTGTCTTGCCGGCGCCTGTCGCCAGCTTTAGAGCCAGGCGCATGATTTCCGGGTTAGCGTCATTATTCGCGTTAGCCAGGTGCTCCAGGAAACCTTTGCCAACCTTTCCTGCGTTCGGTGCGACTTCAGTGAGCCAAATAGCTGTTTCGACGGCTTCGACCTGGCAGAAAAATGGGCGAATGCTGCTGAAGTTGTGATGCCGCCAATGTTGCAGCAGGCGGACCGTTTCAGGGGTGACCTTCCAGTCATTGGGGTTGGGCAGGCTTCGCCATTTATCGACTTGCAGACGAACGCCATTGATGATCGCCGTATGGTCGTATTGCTGCTCCTCTGTGGATAGGCCTTTGCCTTCGTCAAAAACTATTTGCTGTTGGTCGGAGGATCCTTTTCGCTTCCTGGGCTTAGGAATCGGCGTGATGAAGTCGGCAGGACGTCGGCTTTCGATAATCTGTTGTGTGGGTTGGCCCGCCTCATCCAACTCCCAGTACCGACTTGGATAATCGTAAGGAGAGTTGAGAATAGGATGTTCGAAGAATTGGTTATTCATTTTCCCTCATTCCATGAAGGGCGCGATGGCAGTGGCAACCAAGCTCAACATTCCTTGAGCCCCATAAATTCGCACGTAGTATTCTCTCATCCTCTACCTCGCCCTCTTCATTCATGCCCGCTGAGCGAAAAGAGGACACTTCTTTCATCCGCCAGGGAATATCGCTTGATCAGTTCATGAGCACAGTATTTAGCGTGATAGTCGGTAATCACTTTTTACCACCCCCTTTTCTATCTTCTACTTGTCGTTCAATCCAGGTTTCAATCTCCTCGCGTTTAAATCGCCAGCTACCACCCACCTTGAAGCCAGGCAACTTGCCCTCTGCTGTAAGGCGGTAAGCCGTTTTTTCTGCCAGCTTTAGATATACCGCGACTTCTTTTAAGGTCAAAATTTCATCAGTCATTGTTCGACGCACCAGGTAATTTAGTGAGAGAATAAAGGAAAATTGAGGAATCTGCAATATTCAGCTATTCTTGGCAGTGAAATACACAGGGTTGGTTACAGTTCTAACGAGTTGAAGGGAAAAGGTAAAGAGTGTCTGCAAATATGCCACCTGCAAATCTTGTAAAACCAAGTGATGCCAAATCCTGGTCTTTGTGTGCCCGCAGGGTGTGGTTTGATAATCACCCGCCAGAAGGACAGGAAATTGAGATTGGCGAATTCGACCAACTTGTGATTGATCTTGGTCTTGCGCACGAAAAAGCTATTCTGGAAAAGCTCAGCCAGGACTACGAGGTACATGAAGCCCTCTCGGTAGCACACACTATGGAGCTAATGGAGCAAGGCGTTGATGTAATCTATCAAGCCCAACTTCGGGATGAAGAAGAAAGGTTTATCGGCTTCCCTGATTTTCTCTTTCGGCATGAAAGTGGCCAATACCAGGCAGCCGATGCCAAGCTTTCTCTAAGTGAAGATAAAAAAGAGATTCAAGTTCAACTCGGATTTTATCGGCGAATGCTGAATAATGGTCTACCAGCCATAGTATTCCATGGAGATGGTGGTCAATCTGAGATAGATGACAAATCTAATAAGATCGTCAACCAGTTTGTTACCGAAATGCGTGAACTGATGGATACCCATGAAATGCCAGAAGTTCACTATAGCCATAGCAAGTGCAAAGCCTGTTCCTATTACGGTGTTTGCAGGCCAGACTTTGAAGAAAAAGAAAGTTTATCGCTCATATATGGCATTCAAGGACGTGCGGAAGCAGGCCTGGGAAAAGAAGGCATCCGAACAATTTCACAGTTTATAAGTTCCAAAGCCGAAGACATCCCGGATGTTCCTTACCTGAAAGGCATTGATAAAAAGCATAAAGCCATATTGCAGGCTAAATCATGGCAAACAGGTGAAGTCTTTAAGTTAAATGATGTTTCCCTTCCTGAAGGAAGCTGGGTTCATTTCGATATTGAAGATAATCCGTTAACACCATCAGGTGAAAAACACGTTTACCTTTGGGGATTCCTGATCCCAGGATATACAAATAATGATTTTGAGTATGTCTGGACCAACACAGAGGATCAGGATCGGCAGGGATGGATTAGCTTTTTAGAAAAGGTGGAAGAGTATAGAAATAACCTGCCTCACTTGATCCTCGCCCACTACTCTAGCCATGAGCGAACCACTATAAAAAAATATGCTGAACGATATGCCATGGAAGACAATGAAACTGTCCTATGGCTATTAGGTGAAGAAAGCCCACTATTTGATATGCAAAAACCTGTTACTGATAATCTGGTGCTGCCACTTCAAGGCTATGGCTTAAAAGATATTTGCAAACACAAAGACCTTGTTGATTTTCAATGGGAAGATGATGACTCAGGTTCACAATGGTCTATTGTACAGTTCAATCGGTTTCTCGCAGAAACTGATCCCTATCAAAAAGATAACCTCAAAACCGAAATCCTTGGCTATAACCGCGATGATGTTATTGCCACAAGACGGCTTGAGGAATGGCTAAGAAATAATTTCATTTAAGATTTACCATTCATAGTATCACGGCTCTCGGTTTGCTGGCCGCTGGAATGCACAAGGCCTATCATTGGGCACCCCAGGATGAATTCGAGAAAATATAAGCAAGGGGAGTGCTGTTAATTGGCGGTGCGGCGTATTTGAGTCACCTGGCGCTGGATGCGCTTACCAGTTCCACTCGATTATAAATAGCCCGACAAAGTCCATTACTAGCGCGGGTTTCCCGGTGGCCGATGGTGTGCGCCAGATGGGTAAGCTCGGCGCTGGTGGGCGCCTTGACCCAGCGGAACCGGTTGCTTCCATCGTAATGGTCAGTGTACACACCATCGAGGAACAGCATATGGAAATGGATATTCAGATTGAGTGCCGAGCCAAACCGCTGGATGAGGGTAACCGCCCCGGTCCGGGCTGTCTTTTTTGTCAAGCCCGCTTTCTTGATCAGATGGGTGGCAATCACACGGTAGACAATGCCGAGCACCCCGCCCATGACGGCCGGGCGGATTACCAGGGTGCCCGG
>QIMB01000329.1 GCA_003233615.1 Nitrospirota bacterium | reverse complement strand
TCCAAGCTTAATCTAAGAAAAAAGAATAAGTAAAGCAAGAAAAACATCATTTGCAACCTGCTACAAGGATGTACAAACAATCCTAACGTAGGGCTTGCTGAAAAAAGCATTTCCATGATCCACTCAGACTCCTGCAAGAAAATGTGGGCCCCTGGCTCCTCTGGCCATGCCACCATGCACATGATCGCCTCATCACAGGAGCGAGCACGTCGTTTTTCGTCGCACTCAGTGTCGTAGCATTGGGTATTATTATTGGTGGAATCTTAGGGATCTCAAGTGGGTACTTCAGTGGATGGGTCGATCAGATTTTCGTCAGAATCGTAGACATCATGCTGGCCTTCCCCGGACTCCTTTTGGCTATTGCCTTAGCGGGAGCGCTTGGACCAGGAATTGAGAATGTCATATTGGCCTTGGTCATCGTAGGATGGGTCGGCTATGCACGTCTCGCGCGTGGACAAGTGTTGGCTCTCAAACAGGCCGATCATATCGTCGCAGCCCAAGCAATTGGTGCTACACCCTGGCGCATTATGAGACGACATCTGCTTCCCCTCATCACCGCTCCTTTGATTATCGAAGCCAGCTTTGGCATTGCCAGTGCCATCATTGCCGAAGCCGGACTCTCGTTTTTGGGTTTAGGCGTTCAACCACCCCAGGCCTCATGGGGCAGCATGATTCGTGATGGCACACGCTATATGCTGGTCGCACCGCACCTCGTTATCATTCCCGGCCTGACACTCATGGCCGTCGTCCTGGCCGCCAACCTCCTCGGCGACTGGCTCCGTGACTGGTTAGACGTCAAAGAATCAAGAAAGACACGGTAATATCCATAAGATATTGAACATAAGATGCCAGCGATCTTATCATTAAAAAGTTCCTGATACCTTTATTTGATGGTTTATTTTGTGGCCAATTGCCCATTAGCGGCTTCTTTGATATTTTAGAGGACATTTATGTCAGTGAATGATCGAAGCTGTGGTTGCGAAAGAGGTTCAGCGGGTGCTTACGGAGATTTCACATGGGAGGTGCGAGACAATGCCGACTGTGACGGTGAGCGCATATGCATCAGACAGCGATTCTTGTGACAGACCACAAAGAGATCAACAGCTCAGTCCGCCAAAAGTTTTTTCGTTCCAGGCTCTAGCTCGCATAGTGTTGCTGTGCATTCTTTTTCTCATGAGTCTGCCTCTCCATGTTACCGCGGATTGGACAGCGCCCTACTTCATCGTGCAACCGATGGACCCTTGGGAATCTATTATGAAGGCAAACAATGATAAACTTCCTGCAAACCTTTCCTTTATGCCCCTCTCGAATTTTTTAGCAAGGCAAACACAGAAGTCGAAAGCTGCGTCAACTTATCTGCACGAGGTGGGTAAAATCTACGCGGACATTGGCCTCAAAGAGCCAAACTTTGGTCCTATGCCTATGTCAAACACTCGTTTCGTCTACATGTTTAATTTTCCAGGGTCGTTGACTTCTGATTCTAAAGACGCTTTCGCCACATACTTATCCGCACACTGCGACCCAATTTTTAAGACGAGTTGGATGGCGCTTAACACAAATACAAGTGGGATCTACCAATATAAAACTATCGCACATGAGTTATTTCATCCCATCCAAGAACAGTACCCATTCAGTAAGGGTCATTGCAAAGGAGACCAATGGATCTTTGAGGGAACAGCTGATGCGGCAGGCTTTTTCTTAATGGAGAAAAAGATGAAAGAAGAGAAGGGGCTCTCTCTGCCGAAAAAAGATTATAAATTTTACGGTGTGAGGCCCTATGACGTTCCTCTCAACGAGGCAAGTGCCTGGCACCAGACATACGTCAAGACGCGCGTCGGTCTCGAATTGAAGGACGCCGAGGCAGTGAAGTCCTGGTTCGGGTATCGGACCAGCTCCTTTTGGCGATTTCTCATGGATCGCTATGGGCCAATTTCAAAAAAAGACTCGTTTGAGATTGACCGCCTTCTCGCACTCTCTGAAGGCTTTATGAAACGCGTGGCCCCTGTTGGTGGTGTTGATTGGCTACCATGGGTCGCAAAAGGTGTCGAAGACAACTGGGGCGTATTTCAACATGTGTATGGAGAGTTTCTCGCAGAGTTTGCCGCTTGGCCAGGCGGTAAGTACCCCACCAACAAATTGTCTACCAATTTCCTGCTGGAGAAGGGTTTTGGCGGTTGCGAGCCAGTGGTCCTCTCCTATGGCAACAAAAGCACAATACCAATCATGCTCAAGCCTCGAACCGGGTCAGGCAAGGCTCTTTACCCGATAGCCGGACGGTGTATTCAGGTCACAATCAACAACGTCCCAATAGGCGCGAAACTGAAACTCGAGCTGGAAGCGCATGCGAGCTCAAGCGACATAGCCGAGCAGCTTGTTCTTGGCTTTGCCCGAGAAGAACATGGCAAAACTTTGGTCGACAATTGTTATTCTCACGCACGCAAGGATAAAAATAAAGCTACGGCATTCCCCTGCCTCTTCTATGGCAAGGTCAAAAAACTGGAGGGCAAGAAGCCGACGACTGGCATCCGTACATGGCGTTTTGACGCGCGAAAGGCCAAGCACTCCACCATAACTACAACGTTTGTTCTGACGAACGTTGACCCACTCAAAGCTGATGACACAGACGGGATTAAAGAGCTGAAAGTGATCATTGGATTTCCAAAGAGCAAGGGCAAGACAAGGAAAGGTGCCCAACTTGATCTTCCAGAGTCGTTCAATTTTGGTGAGCTTCCTGATGTGAATATTCCTCGGCGTCAGTTGCTCTACGGCATTAAGAAAAAGAGCGCGATTTCCACTGGATATCCCATGAACCTCGGCCCCATCCAAGTAGCGGCCCTCGATGAAGCCGGCAAAAAGACCGAGACGTATGTTATTACGCCGATGGAGCATGTCGCGTTCGGACAGACCGGGCCCTTCAAGGCCATGGTCATGGTGGGCGGTGACGGCGGCTCCCCTACAGGAATAATCAGTAGCCTCTACTGCGATCCGAGCACTCAGGCAGAGGGTATTGGCACAATCATGCGTTCAGATGATGAGATACTGAAAATCTCAATCGATACGCCACTGTGTGAACTCTCTTTCAACAACATAGCCGCATGCCAGGATGGCTGTCCGGTGGTTGATCATTTTCAGGGCGAACTTTCGCTCCCGTTCGGCTGGCGGTATTTTGCTGAGAATGAGGTTGAGGACCTGGTGACTCCAGGCGTCCTGTTGGACATTGATCGCTACCACCATGAGGTCTTTGGAACGCCACTTCAAGGCTTGCCTGGCGGCCCTAATGGGAGCAGTGGAGGCGGACCGGGATCAAGTGGAGAGAACGCTGGCGGGGGGAATGGTGCTGGGCAACAGGGGAGTACGAGCATTCCACCATGCGACTGCTCCTGTGAAGCATACAAAAAACAGAGAGAGCGACTAGATGAAATGAAGGGCACAAATAAACCGGATTTCAATCTCGCGAGCGAGATGCTGCGATGTGCTCAGCAATGCGTAAAACCGTTCCGCGACTGCAGACGTGCACAGAAGGCGCGCTGATTTCGGTTACAAAAGGGCGTGTATTGTCAGTAACAAACTATGAGACTTGATTGTCTGGTTTCGTTCGTGGACTTCATTACACAGCCCATAGCATGGCATTCAATGCACAGGTCACATCACAGAAGCTTGACGACAAAGGCCGTTCCTCTACGCACCTATAGACCACACGTGACCCATAATTCGGGTTCCGCTGACAGATTCTGAAACTCTGGGACTTGCTTGCCATACACCGTTTGAAATTTGGGTCCGCGGTAATGCACTTTTTGTCCGGTGACGGTAATCGTTCCATAACTGCGAGTCTCAGGATACTGCATGGCCTTCCCTTGTTCTCGAACCTTATCCTGCTTCTTACTGTACGTGTCCCCGGCCTTAGTATACGCCTCTGTCACCTCTAACATTTTATCTTGAGGCACATCCTTTCCGTATTTCTTCTGAATGGTGTTCATCTCTTCCTTGTATATTTTCTGAAGGACCATATTTTCCTGACCTAAATAGGCTGATACCTTGTCATCCAGCTCTCGACTAGCTTTCCCTGGCGAAATCGTTCGTTGCGCTTCTGACAGTTCCCCAAGGCGCATTTCCATCCTCTCGAAATGTCCAGGCTGGTCACCCACTGGGTGGCTTTTGGACAGGAAAATAATCGCAGGTCGGCCACGGAACGTTCCTGTGGCCGAGAGCCCAAACTCCACCATCAAATTGCCCGTTCGATATTCTTTCATGGAACAATAGCCTGTCTGAAACTGGTGTGCCTCCTCTCCCAGGAACAGGGTCAAGACATTGGGGGAAGTCTTGGGACGCGATGTGGCTGGCTTGGAATAATTCACCATTTCGGCACCACAGGTGACGTGAATGGTTGCCGGAATGTTTTCACTTTCACCAACCTGCCCTTCCCACTGCAGCGTATTGTCCGTTATCATCAAAGATGATGACTTATCTGCAGGCCCGACACCTTCACGCAAATAGAACCCATGTGCGGATTCGAAGCTCAGCCCAACTCTCGATTTCTTGCCAGCCCCCATCGTGAGTTGTCCGTCATCCATGCCGGGGGCTTGTTGTGCCGCGATGTTAAACTGGCGCGAATGGGACCCCCATAATTCGCACTTTGTCATGGTCAGCTCATAGCGTTTGCCTTCTACCTCAACGTGGGCGGTGCCATGGCCTGCCGTTTCTGCTTTAAATTTCTGTTGTGCCTTTTTTGATGTGGCCGACGGTCGTTTACCTTGCTTTGGGGTCATGCCTTTCATCATATTTTCCATTTGCTGCATTTGCTTGGGATCCATACCTGATTGCTTCAACATTTCCATCATCTGCTTCATACCTTGGTCTTGATTCGCTGTCCCACCTCTTTCTGCATACACAAGACTGAGTGGACTGCCCAGAGCATACAACGCTATCAATAGAATTACATTCTGAACACGGCTCCAACGGTGTTTCATATTCGTTCGGTCCTCACAAGTTAAAAGTCATCACAGATATGCGTGTTTTTGCCTTCTTCTTCAAATTTCTCAAACGGCATTTTTGGCATCATGCCGGCAGCCAGTTTCCCGCATTCCCGCATTTTCTTGAGTTCGGGTTTGCTCATCATTTCCGTGCCGTAGGCCATGGCTGTATCCTGGGCTTCATCGCGATTTCCGCTTCTGCACAGGGCACCAACCTCGGCTTCCATTTTCTTCGCTTCTTCTTCTAATCCTTCCAACACAGACATGTCTATGTTTTGCATACAGGCCATGGCCTTCTGCATCTGCTCCATGTCCATGTGCTGCATATTCTGGGGCATGCCTTGCGGCATCTGCGCAAACGACACAACCGGGGAAAAAACAAGAATAGCCAGTAGATATCTCATGAACATATCTCCTTGTGATTCATTCGTTTAATAAAGGAACACCAATGTACACGCCATTGTGGCACATCTCCACACGTTGCCCAAATTACCCAGCACGTTCTGACTAGTACCACATGTTCTGAATGATCTCTGAAACTGGACGCAATTCAATCTCAGCTTCGACCGATTCAATGGCACTGCCCGGGCAAATTCCCCTGTCTCGAATTCCCCCTTGTCGTTTATCACCGGGAGGATACGGACCTAACGTTTTCTGTTCTAACGTTGTGCGACTGCCGTCCGCGCAGATATACGTTCGAGACTTCGCGAACGGTTCAACCCAGTCCGCACTGTTGTTTTCAGCTCTCCATTCCACGAACCACCCATCTTTTTGAAGACGCTGCCTTTGACTCACTACCACATCACCCTTAGTGGATACCGTCATGTATTCGCTCCATTTGGCTGCATCGACCGAAAGCGAAAGAGATATTATCACCAGACAAATACCGAGCGTAACTTGTAATTTCATACGGAACCTCAATAAATAATAGGAAGAACGGACCCACGTGACCATGACGTTCATCAGGAAAACCACCCCGCTACACACGGCATCGCACGGTCTCTAGCATTCTACACAATCGTGGCACTCTACAGTTTTCGACTCTTCTGAGACAGCAATCCATGCGTAGTTCCTTTCATGTCGCTCTCTTTCCCTTCCACGATACTGTTGTACGTCATGGAGATTCCCTATGTTTTCAGTTACTGACAAGTCCCACGAGTAAAGCGATGGTGAACTGAACCATGGAGGGTCGCAATCATTTCCGTTCCTGTTAGCGATCTCACAGAAAAGACCTCCCATCGTTTCATGCGAACGTGGTTCTTTTTCTTAGCAGCTACCATATTGAATATGCGCAGGCGGTTCTGTTTTTTACCCACAACCTTATAGGTAAAGCTTGCCTGCGATTCATCACGGAGGATCACTTTGACCGTATGATCCTCGTAGAATTGATATGATTGACCAACTTTAGCCCTGAGTTTGCTACTAAGCATTTTTGAGACTGTCTCCACATCGTCTCCATTGATTGTCTGACTGACCAAGCACCAATTGCCAATAAGAACCGCGTTATCAATCTCAGCTGCAACAGGATTCCCCCAGCACACCAGAGCAAGGGCCACAAGTATTTGGATACCAGGTCTTATGGATGACACTCTACGGATCTCACGAGCTGATTGAGTACAGGTAGCCATTATCCTCCTCCCCTGTTTTATTCATGCTTCCACGTCTCCTCCCTTATACACATAGCATCATGGTCGTCCGGCCATACTACGATCTGTTCATTCACTGTAAGCAGAAGGGTAACATATCACACTAAATTGAAAGGAGTTGAATACCCTCTGGACAGAGATCTTATACGTAAAACTTTGATTCGGAGTACCTGCCATCGTCGCTTTAACCGTCTGTGCATCAAGAAAATGATAGCTTTGTTGTAGTTTGGCTCTTAGGTTATCTTGAATGGCTTTCAGAGAAAGCGATTCAAAATCATGCCCATTCATGCTCTGATGTACCAGACACCACTCACCAATCAGGTCAGCATTATGAATTTCAGCCCAAGCCGACGTGCCGATAGAGACAACAACTATACATACCAAGAAAGGACCCAATCTTTTCATTGACATGCCTCCACAATATAATCATTGTTCGCTGCTCCGCTGCCTCTTATGCTTTCACCTCCAAGGACACATTCACCCTCACCCATGCTCTTTCCTTACAAGAGTGAGGGAGCAATATGAAATCTTTGTTGAAAAACTCAGAGGAGGCTCAAAATACAGACCGTCTGGAATAAAGTCCACTTCCTTCAGCAGGAATCCATCTTGAATGTTCATGCGCCATCTGCTTCGTTAGTTGGTAAAAAAATAGGCAGCCGAAAAGTCTTCACTGGCTTCTCGACTGCCTCGAATTATCTCAGAACTCTTTGTTTATTTTGTCACGTGCTTTTTGACTATGAGGGAGATCCTCACATCGAATACCTCACAGAATTACGCATGCCAAGCCATGACCACGTAAGAACCAGACGAATTAGGGGGTTTCCGCTTTTTCAATAGGCAGTGGAAACGAAATGATGATCCCGCCCATGACATCGCCTAACTTAAAGTCCTGTTTGCTGCTCAGAATATGTCCATTGTGACAATTCACACAGGCCTTTGAGACCGCTCGATCCGCATAGATGGCTTTAAAGAACCGTTTGTCCCCTCGAGTAATTATCCCGCTGTAGACCTCATCAGGATCCTCGGCTACTACTTTCAACCCAGCTTCCTCAAAGATGTTACTCGGCCCGTTCTCTTCATAAATAGGCCACAGGCTCGCCAAACGAAAACGCAGGGCAGACCCGCTCATTTCTACGGTTTTCCCAGCCATTAAAAGCATTTGCGCGGGGAGTGGAAGTGCCTTTCGTTGCTTCCAGGCTTCCACTGCGATAACCACTCTGTCTTCTTGCAACCGATCCACCACATGAGTGGTATACAAAGCCCGATCCGCTGCAATCACCGCATGAATATAATTGGCCACCACTTCAGGCGAGAAACTCACCTCTAACTCTTCCTCTTCAGCAGCGAAGGCCACCCCCATAGCCCCAAAGACGAACACGGCACTCACGATGAATCCGACAACGCCACATTTTGAATTCATGACCGCCCCTCCTTTCGCCACGTCAGAAACGGTGAAAAAACTTCAAGCCCGCTTGAACCAGTTTAAGAATTACCAGCTCACTCAAAATATTAAAGGGCCTATGGGCAAAACACTCATAGGAGTTTCATGGAATCTGTAATCTTATCGAAGGAACAATGACCTCTCCCTCTTTCAACAGTTCCAACCCAAAACGAGGATTCTTTTCAATTTCATGTGCACTTCGCCGCCCTTGGGGAGATTGGTACACAAAATTGGCCTTTGTGGAAGATTTCGCCTTGACCGTTACTGGTTGCTCAATAAATTTTTTCATGCCCGGATGCCAAGCTGTGAGAATATATTCCCCAGGAGGAACATCCGTGATAGAAAATTTTCCATCCTCTTTGGTAATGGAAAAATAGGGATTCTCGGCCACTAATCCCCAAGAGAACATATAAGGATGAAATCCGCATTGCATCACAAATATATTCCGCCCTTTTCGTAAATGAATTTTTTCCCTCATGGGTTCGCCGGCCATGTATTTCTTCCCGAAAAGTCCTGCCAGCTCAAGGTAGGGATTCATGGGCAACGGCCTATTAAACAAAACTCGCGCGCCCCGTTTTCTTGCGGTTTCATAGCCTTGAATATCATGCTGCACAGGATCCATGTTGACCACTTCAATGACATCACGATCCTTGATCACATTCACAAATGGAATAAAATCACAGTCGATGGACTCAATCTGCACCTTTGGCACTGTGAACGCTTTTCCTTTCTTCACATTCTTAAGCATGACTACAACATCTTTGAGTCCTTTTTGGGGACCAATGATAAAGTCCTCAACAAGTCGCCATCCCGTACCAGTGGAAATAGTCCCGCAAAACACGGGGTCAGGAATCGTCACCAGATTGAAGGCCATGGGCCTAGGCTTTCCTCCTTCTAGCGTCACCTTCCCCTGAATAGTTCCCCCATTTGTCACCTTGATTTCATCGTAGGACCAGGCGGGTGATGCAAGGGAAATCCCAAACCCTATTCCAACAATTCCTATGACAAATAATCTCCAATTCATGAGTTCCTCCACACAATCAGTTACCTAATATAAATATAACAAAATCTTATCTGATTTAGCTGGGTTCTTTTTGAACAAGTTCTTTCGCTTCTTCGATTTGCTCATTGGTCATCGTTGCCGCCAACTTCTCAAGATCCTTGATAGCTATTCTATCGCCCTTTTGGACGGCCAAAGATAGCCATTTGTAAGCAAGGAAGAAATCTTGGGGAACCTTATCTTCCCGCGTTGCATACAAAAATCCGAGGTCGGCCTGAGCCTCTAAGAGACCCTGGTTGGCAGCCTGCGTATACAATTCAACAGCTTTAGCCACATTTTCCTCGATACCGTCACCGTTCAAATACATTTGCCCTAGCGCATATTGGGCGGGAGCCACCCCTTGGTCTGCGGCTTTTTGAAACCACGCCACTGCATTCGTCGCATCATCTGGGCCTTTTCCCATCTTGCGATAGAGCACGCCTAAATTGTTTTGTGCACCGGGATGTCCTTGGTCAGCGGCTAATCGAAACCACTTGAGGGCTTCAGTATTGTTTTGTGGAACACCCGTGCCGGCATTATACATCCACCCCAACGTTACTTGTGCATCCACATGGCCTTGCTCAGCAGCCAGTTGGTACCACTTCGCAGCTTCCTGCGCATCCCGTTGAATACCCCGCCCCCTATTATAGAGTTCTCCAATAGCCGCTTGAGCACCAGCATGGCCTTTTTCTGCAGCCATACGAAACTGTTTCATGGCCGTTTCGTAGTCGCCGGCGTCAAGAGCCGTGACACCTTCCTGGTAATTGGCTTCAACATTTTGGCAGCCAATCGTTCCTGCTCCCAGCGCCAAGCAACAGCTCAGCACGAACATAGTACATGCCCTTTTCATATGTATGCCTCGCTATTGACGAATAGTCTATTCGGGTTAACTGATTCTCTATAAGTTTTCATAGAAATGTTTGACAAAACTTCGTCGAGATTTCGAAAATTTCGCTTACGTGCTTTAGCCTGACAAAAGCGTATCTTCCGTAATAATATTGGTAAAAGCAATTGTATGTCCCCATAGTATCGTTTCTGAAAACTTGAGTAAATTGTAAAAACCTTATCTTGTGTCTTTTCATGAATTATTCACAAGAGGCCATGTCTCCCGAGGCTAACATCTTTCTAGAATGTCAAAAAAAACGGGGGAGCCCATGAAGGCTCCCCCGTCCAGAAACACCCCGTCTTTCTAACCTCTCTCGGTTATTTAAAAGACGTTGGAGTAGGTTTCATAACCTCAGGCTGCTCCAATTCGGCGGTTGAACTTCCTGACGAAGCATGCCCACGAAGCGGTTGAATCCGCTGATCGTTAGGAGGCAACACCCGGAAATATCCCCATTGGCCTGACTGGGCGTAATTCAATCGCCCATTGGACCAGACATAATCCCCAGTATTGGCATTACGGCCACCAGCAGAGGATATGTATGCTTCCAGGCCTTCAGAACTGGCAAACTCCACCGTGCTGATCATATCAGCGCCTTCCATAAATGACTCAATGGGCCATTCATGATCTTCGACGGTGAACATACCATTCTGTTCACTCGCGGCTCCGAAGACATGGACTCGAACAGGATCTCCCGCATGAGCCATGATGGTGGGTGTGACAGGATCCTGCGGGTTATCCACCGAACAGGGTTGGAACATCCGGCCAAGTGTACAGCCGGCTTCTTCCCGATACGGATAGGGTTCCGACCGGTAGTTCACACCTATCAGCCCTGCTACATTCTGTACGTAGGGCATAAAGGCCGTTCCCATGATGTTGTCCTCGTCTTGGAAATACAAGGCCGCATCACGGTAATTGGCTCGATTCTCTTGACCAGGGATCGTCCGATCCACAATGACATCAGCAATCCAGGCATTCTTCAGAGAAATATCTGCTCCGGTTTGAGGATCTCGATATTGAGATCCCTTCGGGCCGATAATGACTCCACCGAACAGTCCGTTTCTGACATTCATGGCAACATTTCCGAAATCCCACACCACCATTTGCATTTCCCCGTTAAAGGGATCGGCATAGTACGTGTAGGTCCGGCTTGCTCCTGGAGCCACAGTCTGATCACCAGGATTGTTCCCGAGGTTCAAACCTAAGGAATCCTTTGGATCAAACGCCATACCCATGGCCGAGAACGATGCCCGACTATCCTTCATCTTATTGGTGAGTTTCACTTTCATACAATCGCCCACATTGACTCGAAGTGTCAGCGGCATGGGTTGCGCGCCTGCAACCCGCGTCAAATCTTCTTCCAAGACATAAATCTTGGCATCAGGATTCCGCAGCTCGATCCTTCGTTCAAAATCAACTTCAATCGATTCCTCTGCATTCGGATTGAAGCTCATTTGCGGGTAATCAATCGCGACGACATTGAAACTCTTGACAGGAGCATCACTCGGGCACACTGGCAGTGCTTCAGAAATTCCCTCTTTGCCCGTTGCTTGGTTTGGCAAGGGCTGAAGATCCGAAACCACTTTATCTAGCACCCGAATAATTCCCCACGACCCTTCGGAAAATTTAGAAAATCTTCCGTTGAAGAGTATATAGTCCCCCGCTTGCCGACGTGGACCACCGGCATCAGGAAGAACCAGGTCATACCGCTCGGCAATTCCAATATGAAGGGAATTTTTCCGACTGGCATCCCCGGCATAGCGTTCCGACAGGAACGTATGTCCTGAGAGAGTCATGACATTGCTTTCATTCATGGTGACATCTAACATCCGAAGAACCATCGTATCCCCTACGTAAGCCCGGAGCATCGGCGTAAACGGATCACCGTGCACCACACTACTAAAGAGTTGCGAGGTATCCGGATTGTTGGCCAACCGTTGGGCAAATGGCTCAACTCGGAAATTAAACCCACTCCCGGTCGTATGGGTCCCTCCATTGAGGAAGGGCATTGGAGTCATTTTGATCAATTCGGTCGCAGGCATAATGAAGGCCACTGTCCTTCCAGCCTCCAACGCCACTTCCACCGGCTGCCCGGGAGGATTCCCCGCAGTCACAATATTGACCGTATGGGGCACGGTGTCCTGGATATGCAGCATATATTCCCTGAAGCTGCCAGCCACATCATAACCAACTGGCTCGATCGTGTGAATATCGGCAATCGGGCCGGTGCGAATAGGTTCTCCGGTCTTCGCGTTGTGCCAGGTTGATCCATAGGGCTCAATAATAATTGTCCCCACCGCCCCATGAGGCCAGGTGGTTCCACCAAAGGCATGATCGTGCCAGAAAGTCGTGCCGACATCGGCATCAGCCCAGAACCGTTGCCAGACATATTCCACTGTCGCAATCTCACCGGCCGCATGATTGTTCTTGAGCGGTTCGGTAAATGTCAGGGTGTCATTAGCAATTTTTGCGATCCGATGGATTTCCCATTTCCCCACTTGATCCACACCAACCATGATGGGGATCCCAACATGATATTGTTTGGCATTCGTGAGTTGAATGGTTGTATCTCCGGCCTTGGCCGCCTTGGTAAGTTTGGCGTTCATCGGGACCGGCAACCCTTTTTCTTTCTCCTTTTTAAACTGATGGAACGGTCGCATGGATTGTTCATACGACATACCCGAAATCACCCCGTCCGACGCTTGGTTGTCAAACTGAAGGAAGTGAAAATGAGTATTAATTTTCGATGATTGGAAGTTGGTAACATCATCATCAGTCCATTCACTCGTCAGAAGCCAATCCACACAATCATAAATATTGGCTCGAACGATCAGTGGGTATTTTAAATTGTTGTTCGCACGAACGGCGGCTTCCTCTTCATGGACGACATAGATTAAGCCATGTTTATCCACGATTGCCGGCTCACTCCCCTGAGCATCTGCCAGCGTAATCTCGGTTTCGATGAAATGCACATTATATTCCACACGACCAGCCCGTTCCGGACAGAGACTCCACCGTCCGTTTTCACCGGGCTCCGCAGGATAGACACTCGGATTCCCATTCTCATCATGCTTGATGGGTTCAAGCCAGGGAGCTCCATTGTGATCTTTTGAGAAAGGCACCCGCTTCCCGAAATGGGGAGTCACCCATGGCCAGGCGACCTTTCCTGTTACTGGTTCAAACCAAATCTGCCGCCGTTCCCCTGCCGTATATCCTTGCCATTCCGGTTTGTACTTGGGGTTTTGCCCTATTGTGGCCTCTTTCTCGCTCATAGCTGTATTGCCTTGCCACACCCAGTCCATGACCGTGGCATCATACGCCATAAGCTGACCTTTTTCATCGGCCGTATTGCCAGGTTGACCCTGGTTGGCCAACTGCATCTCTACCCAATCTTTGATCGTCACGACCGGTGGATCACTTTTCCAGTTACTCTTCCCACTGTCGACAATCTTAAATAAATCTCCAAACCAGTTGACGGTGGTACCCACCAACTTATCCGAGGTCACGGGCTTCGCGATCCGACCCAGACGATCCGGGAGTTCACGAAGTGGCGGCATCACATCATTTTGGACGCCTGGCACTTGCATGGTGTTATAGACACGCCAATAGCCCCACATTCCAGCCACATAGTGATGCGCAACATGGCAGTGATATAAGAAATCTCCTGCCAATCTTTGACACAAGCCGGACCCGCATTCCGTTTCGAGGTCCAACGCTTCTGCTGGCCCAATGAGTTCGACGTCAACACGGTCGGATTTCGTCCGGATGAGAGGATATTTTATTGGTCCATTCTGCCCCAGGGTCCACATAGGCGTTTGCGTCGCCCGAGGGCTACGCTGCCAGCGAATTGATCCTCCGTGCGGATGATGGGAATGAAAAACTTCCGATCCCCCATGCACAATCCGCCACTTGGCTGGATCACCTAAATAGCTCCGCGGAATAGTCGGGGAGGCATCAGCAAAGGTGTAACTGCTGTAAGCCATGGATTCATCTTCAAATCCAAAGTACTCATGTTGAATATGCATGTTGTTGATGCCAAACGGTTCGCTTCGATAGTTCAGCGCCCGGGCACCAGGCCGATAGGCATCCGTTAAAGGATCCCGCTGTGGCAGGAAGTCCCCATGCTTGTTAACCGGCCGAAAGGCTTCATCCCCGATTTCGTGATAAATGACGACAAATTCACGAAAAGCAGGCCCGGTTCCATTCTCAATCATCACCTGCCAGCCACTGTCAGCTTTGGTGGCCGGACCGGTTCCGAGTGGTTCCCAGTATTTCGAACCAACTGGTTCAACGATAAATGCGCCGGCAAGGCCCATCACCGTCAACTCCCGGTCATTACTCCCATTGGTGTGAAATTGGCGAGCACCCTCTTGTGTGTCAGGATGAATGTACCATTCCATTTGAAGGGTTTCGCCTTCTGCCGCCACCGAAGCAGGATTGGTCGTCAGTGCTGGCGTCCCGGTATCAGCCATCACCATATCAGAGCCACTGATGTGAAGACTGACTTCTTCGCCAAATTCTAACTTGTTCCGCAGCGTGAATTTCACGCAATCCCCTTGGTTTCCCCGAATGACCAATGGTTGAATCCACTGATCCTGAACCCCGGCAATGATTGCACCGGGATCCGAATGACCGACCACCTCCCTTGCCGCTGCATTCTTGGCTTCTTCAGCACGAACCTTGCCCAAGTTTTCGGTGAGGACGTACATGACGCCAGGATAGTAGTCTAACCAGGCGTTCAGAGTAATTTCCGCATTGATGGCTGAAATATCATACTCCTTGACCGGCGCTGCACTTGGACACCGCCCACCCTTGTTTGACACAGGTTGAGCCTCCAGATCCGACATCAGCAGCCCATTCCCTTTTCCTGCACCATATTGATGCATCGTCGACATCTCATTAAAGGTGCCGGTGTTTTCGGGCTGATGATCCATCTCTTTTTTCATCTGGTCCATCATACGTTGATGTTGAAGCTCAACCTTTGCAGCCCGCTCGGCTCGACCTTCAATAGAATTTTCGGTGATGGTTTGGCCTTTCAAACGTTCGGCCCATCCCGCTGACGGAGTGGACATACTCACAGGCTGTGCCTCATGAGGAGACCCATTCTGGGCCTCGACGAAAGACGGACCGCCTAGAAAGGCCGCCCC
>QIMB01000233.1 GCA_003233615.1 Nitrospirota bacterium | reverse complement strand
GTTCTGTACCGATTGCAATCATTGAATGATGAAGATGCAGTCTGACTTAGCTTTGTGGAGATGATGTGGTGCGAGTGTCTGTTAAAAAAACAATGCTGTGGGGGAGCCTTGGACTTGTTCTTCTCATGGGACTGTTAATTATTCTTCCTTGGTTTTTGAATCCTGAATACGTGCGGTCATTAGTCTTACAACATATTCAACAAACGTTGAAATCTCAGGTGCAGGTTGGTCGCACGTCGTTGGCCTTATTCCCGTCTCCTCATTTTTTGGTGTCTGATATTGTGATCAAAGAGCACGTTGATTCACACGCAGTTTTTCGCGCACGATCGATGAGTTTAGAATTGGGGATCGGTCAATTGCTACAGAAAAAAATTGTCGTACGAGAGTTTGTTCTTGACCATCCGGAAATTGAGATTCATAGAGATCGGTTGGGCGACTGGAGATTTCTCGGACATTCCAACGAAGAGTGGTCTCTTTCATCTCTTGCCTCATTTTTGGTGTTAGGGAAAATTCAGGTGACGAATGGAAAAATAGTCGTTATTGATCAATTGCCATCGGATAGTGTGCGAGGTGTGGTGTTAGAAGATGTAGCCTGGTTATCTGAAACGTCATACGAAGATGTCGTTGTTCATTCATCTCTGGCCTTGTCAGCAAGACTCCGACAGGCTCAGGATACTGCATCCTTTTCGTTTGCTGGAGAACTTCAGGCTACTGCGAGTACTCCACTATCTTCTCTCGATGGTCAGACCGTACTGTTTGAACAGGTAGAGTTATCCGGACATATGGAGGCGGACAACGTTGCGGTCAACCAGTTAGCTGAATATATTCCTCAGGGCACGTTTCTTTCTCAATTTCCAGGATCGTTGAATGTTGAATCTCAGATCACATGGGTGAAGAACGAACGTGGTTCCCACGTTCACTTATCGAATATTGCACTGGCTACTCGTGCTGTGACATTCACGGCTCATGCCAATATTGAGGAATTATCGGATGGACATCATATGGCGTCTGTGTCAATGCGATCCTCTACGCTTGATCTTGAAAATATCCGAAAGTCGATACCCCAATCCTGGCTCCCTGATCGTGTGGTGAATGTGTGGACAACGGGGGAATGGGGTGGAGAATTGGAAGTCCTGGAAGCACGTGTCACGGCTTCAACGCATGAGGATGTTGAGACATCTGTTTCAGGGATTTTTAGGGTCAAGAACGGATTTCTTCGCGGTGCGGATTGGCCCAACACCGAGCATATACATGCCACGGTCGTAGTAGAACCTGACCGAATTTCTGTATCCGAGGCGCGTGGGGTTTATGATGGGATTTTGGTTGATGTGACAAAAGGTATCCTCTTGTTGAAAGAATCTGGTCCCTGGGGCGATGTGGACATTCAAGGTACGGTGCCTGCGGAAAAAGTGTGGGATTTTGTCAGACATATAGGGGAATCCTCTCCTAGCGCCAAGGTCTTGGAATCTTGGAAGTTCCCTCAGGGTAGTGGAATGCTGCAGTTGAAGTTTTCCGGATATGTGTTCGATGAAGAGGGTCTGCTATTTCAAAAGGGTGACTATCAGCCACGGGATGTTGTATTCACGATTCCCGGTTTTCCACAGCCGGTTACCAATGTTCATGGACAGATTCTTTTTTCACCTGATAGTACGGAATTAGAAGGACTTCAAGGGGATGTTGGGGGATATCCCATGACAGTAGACGGAGCCATTATCCATCAAGACGCACTACGGTTTGAACCATTGCATGTCGCCGTCGGATTTGATGGCGCACATGTTTTTGCAGGGTTGAAGCAAGGAACCGATGAATCAGGTTTTCAGGTGGCAGGACCTCTTCACATGACTGTGAGGATGAGAGGTCCCATGAATCGGCTTAAATTGAAAGGAAAGATCGATGGAGAGCAAGCCATCCTTTCCATTCCTTCCGTGTTGCGGAAAGCTGTCGGACAAGCAGGCACGTTAGAGTTTGATGGACATGTTGATGTTGGAAACACGATACGATTTGAACGGATCGAACTGGCCATGTTGCCTCTTCGTCTGCGTGGCCAAGGCCTATTGCGATTTGGGAAACAGTGGGGTTGGAGAGGACGACTGAATTCTGGTCCCATATCTATTGAATTACTCCCTCAAAAAATTCGGCTATTGGGCAACGTCATTCAGGCGGGAATTTTGGATGTTCAATTACAGGGGAATGGAGCAGGAGGGGATTGGAGAAATTGGAATGTCAAAGGATGGGTGGCTTTGACGGAAGGTGTGGTGACAATCCCCGGGATTCAAGAAGACATATCTCGTATGTTTGTTCGCTTACGAATTGATAACGATCTCCTTGATTTAAAGCGCATGGAATTTCGCATCAAGGATAGTGATGCGGTCGTGACCGGGTTCATGAAGCATTGGAAGACCACTCCTGAAGTAAGTTTCATGTGGGACGCTCCACGATTTGATGTTGATTTGCTGGTGCCTACAAATGAGCGATCCATGCTACGAGATGGCGTTGAATGGTTAGCGCAGCATGGAACGTTAGAAGGATCATTTTTTGTCGAACGTCCTTTTTATAAGACATTTTCAGGAAAAAAATTGTCTGCGACAGTCAAGATTCATGACAACCTGGTTTCAGTCGATAACATTCAAACTGCTGTAGACAACGATGGAAATATGAAAGGTCGTGTCTTTATTCATCTGCCACCTGGAAAGCCTGCAGCGATGCGTGCTTCATTCACAGGGAGTCATCTCTCTTTTCAAAAAATCTTGGCGCTTGCTGGTGACGATCGTCGCTTTGTGACAGGGTATATGGACATTCAGGGAATGCTGCAAGGTCATGGGCGTGATGCCAGGGGGGTTGTTCCTACATTAAATGGGAAGATCCAAATTTCTGTGCGTGATGGATATGTTCGACAAGGCGTCATTTTGCCAAAAATATTAAAGATTCTCAACCTACCACATGTCTTAAGGGGAAAAGTCAGTTTCGAGAAGACTGGGTTCCCATTTGACTCAGTGTCCACGATTCTCAATGTTGAAGAAGGCAAATTTTCGACGAAAGATTTTCTCTTGCGGAGTCCAATTATGAAAACCACAGTTGCTGGCATGTATGATTTGAGTCGAGACCACTTGGATGGCGTGGCTGCGGTCAGTCCATTTGGGGCATATTCTGATATGTTGAAAGCCATACCCTTGTTTGGCAGAATATTTTCTGGAGATCGGAAAGGTATTGCGACTGCGATGTTTCACATGATTGGGCCGCTCGCAGAACCTCAAGTTACGTATATGCCGAAAGAATCATTGAAGACCGGGTTGAAGGGACTGGCACAATTAGCATTTGATATATTGAAGAATACAGTATTCGCTCCCGTTGATTCACTGAGCGGATCTGCAAGCAAGCCCAAAGCGGCACTCCCTGAATCCCCTCGTGCTGATTCTCCAATTCCATCTGGGACTCGAGAGCCATCTGAACGTCGCTTGCCCTAGTGGAACGTGACCTCAGAGGACAGACCTGTACCAATGATTGCTCATATCGCGTATGACTACGACTGAAAATGTTCAACACATTATGAAAGGCTGATGCAATGATTCCAACGGTTCAATGGAAAGATGGTCAGGTATGTATTTTGGACCAAAGTGTGCTGCCCGGAGAGGTTCGATTGCTCGACTGTACAGATTACGTCGGTGTGGCCGATGCGATACGAGAGCTGAAGGTGCGCGGAGCTCCTGCTATTGGTGTGACGGCTGCCCTAGGAATTGCTTTGGGAGCACAGCAATATACACAACACAGTCTTGATGGTTTTCATGTACACATGGTTCAGGTCTGTGAGGTTCTCGCGAAGACACGACCAACAGCGGTCAATCTCTTTTGGGCCGTGGATCGTATGAAACGGATTCTTGCTGGCACGTCCTTCAGGAGTGTGGAGGAATGTCAGAAATCTTTGTTAGAAGAAGCGTTGGCTATGCTTGAAGAAGACGTGCGTGTCAATCACGATCTGGGGAAGCATGGTGCCGTGATCATACACGATGGCGATAATATTCTGACACATTGTAATGCCGGGGCATTAGCAACGGCTGGCTATGGAACGGCGTTGGGGGTCGTGCGAGCAGCGTGGGAACAAGGAAAACGTCTGCATGTGTACGCCGATGAAACACGGCCTGTGCTTCAGGGCGCTCGATTAACAACGTGGGAGCTTCAGCAAGATGGGATTCCTGTCACGCTCATTACAGATAGTATGGCAGGCGCCCTTATGCAAAAACAGGGGATTCAATGTTGTGTAGTCGGTGCCGATCGCATTGCCGCAAATGGTGATGTGGCCAACAAAATTGGAACCTATTCGGTCGCGGTGTTGGCCAAGGCCCATGGGATTCCTTTTTACGTGGCCGCGCCCATTTCGACGATTGACTTGGAGACTCCGGATGGAAGCAAAATTCCAATCGAGGAACGACATTCTTCAGAGGTCACGCAGTTGTATGGGGGGGGAGCGATTGCGCCTGCTGGCATCGGTGTGTGGAATCCTGCGTTTGATGTCACGCCAGCAAAATTGATCACGGGGATTATCACGGAACGAGGGATTTTGTCCCCGCATGAATTACCCGCGACAGCATGTTCATGACGTGTACAGCCTAGAGAATCTGACTGAGGACTTTGGACAGATCTATGAGATTATACGGTTTAGCAATTACGCCGGAAAACCCAAATTGTTGAAAGCGGGCCATGACAGGATCATTGGAATACCCACTTGAGACAATCACTGAGGCTTCGGGATGCAAGTCTTTAATTTGTCGAAGGGTCTCCTTGCCACCCATTCCTCCTGGAATCGTAAGATCGAGAATGACTGCGGCGTATGGAGAGTTATTGTGTAACGCTTGAGCATAGTTCTTCATCGCGATCTCTCCCTCACTGGCAAAATCAACATCGAAGCCAAGATGTTGGAGCATTTCTCCCAATACTTCTTGAATTTCTTCCTCATCGTCCATGACAAGAATTCGGCCTTTCCCACTTATGAGATCACCTGGCGTTTCCTCTTGAGTATGTTCTTGCATGTATGAGGCAGGGAGATAGAGTGTAAAGCAGGCCCCTTGCCCTAGTGCCGACGCGACCGTGATGTGCCCCTCGTGGCGTGTGATAATCGAGTAGGTTGTGGCGAGCCCTAGTCCACTGCCTTTTTGTTTGGTCGTAAAGTAGGGATCGAAAATTTTAGAGATATGGTCCTGAGGAATCCCAATGCCTTGATCGGTGACGCAGACTCGAACATAGTCTCCGGGTTTGAGTGGGAGATCGGAAAGGGAGGGGATCGACTCATTCGCGACCGTGACGTCAATCACTCCACCTTCCGGCATGGCTTGCTCCGCATTGATGACCAGATTCTGTATGACCTGACTAATTTGGCCTTCATCAACCACGACAGGCCACAGATCTTCTGGAATCTGTAGGCCACAACGAACACTGGATCCCCGCAACGCAAATTCCACGGTGTCACGAATAATAGAGGCGATGGACGTTGTACTCTTGACCGGTGCTCCGCCCCTGGCAAACGTCAGTAGCTGTTTGGTTAAATCCCGCGCTCGCAGGCAGGCTTTTTCAGCTGCCGTCAATCGTTCAACGACCGATGTATTCGAGGATGTGTGTTTGGCAGTGAGCATTTTGGCTAATCCAATGTTGGCAAAGACTGACGTTAAAATATTATTGAAATCATGTGCGATACCCCCGGCAAGTAATCCAACCGATTCTAGTTTGGTGGCACGGATACGTTCTTCTTCTACCCGTTTATGTTCAGTAATGTCCCGTGTCACAATCACGCCCATGATCGATCCAACACTTGTGCGAAATGGATGAATATGGCTCTCAAACCAACGCCATTCATCATGTTTTGTTTGTAACCGGCACATCATGTCGATTTCCTGTAATAATTCAATATGCGTATGAAATGATTCTAGCAGCGCCTGTCGTTCTTCAGGATGGATAAAGTCAAAGAAGCTTTTTCCTAACATGTCTGTCGACGCATATCCCAACACCGCAAGGCAGTTAGGACTGACATATTGACAGATACCGTGATTATTGATTTCGACGATGACGTCATAGGCATGTTCCATGATAGCTCGATACCGCTGTTCACTATCTCGTAATGCATCTTCTGCCATTTTTCGTTGGAGTTCGTTTGCCGCCCTGGATGCAAACAATTGCACGATGGATTGAGTCACATGCGTATTCACAATTGGTTCTGGGCTGAGAACGAGAAGAAGGCCTATGATCTGCCCAGCTTGGTTTCGTAACGCAATGCCCATGTAGCTTGTGACCGGCCATGATGCGAGGACTGACGTAGGAGGGAAGAGGGGCATAGAGATGGTGTGCCATGCGCATCCATCTACTCGTACAAGATCATCAATGAAAGCAGAAGGCGGTGCCCAGGCGATGTTCTCCACATAGGATTCATTGGCCAAAATGGCGATCGTCTGCGCCTGGAGACCTGTGGGATCTTTTACGTCAGCAAGAACGGCATAGGGCACATTGATAGCGTGGCATAAGTCTTTAACCAAGGATCGTAAGAATGCCATGCTTCCAGGTGTGTGATTGCTCTGAGAAAGTTTTCGTAATGCTTCTTCGATTCGTTTTTGATCCGTAATGTCTTTCACCACTGAAATGGCGCCCCACTGTGTTCCATGAGCGTCAAATAATGGATAGCAGGACACCAAAAAATAGCCGGGCATTAATGGAAACGCTGTTTCAACAATTGCCGAAAGTGCTCCGGCGAGCACTGTTTCCCAAGGCGGAGGGATTGTGGGATGCACCTTCCCATAATAGGGGAGGCGGTAATGTTGCCCCACGATTGGGCCCATGTGCGATTCCACGTGATCACGAATCGCTTGATTCGCCCACACAATGTTCCCTTTCAGATCGAGGATCATGACGTGATCTGTTAACGCGTCAAATGCTTGTTCCCATTTTTCAGTCGTAGGAGACGAGGCCAATTGAGCGATGTGTTGTATTGGCTTATGCATGATGTGGTTGCATATGTGATCTCAGCCCGTGTGGGAGTTCGTGATTACTCGCTTTTACCAGACGACTGTCGCAAACAGGTCTGCGAGTTTGGGATCGAGGCTTTTTCCTGCTTCTTGTCGAATTGTCTCTCGAGCTTCAGGTACGGGCATGGCGTTGTGTGATCCATCACCGGTGACATAGTTGTCAAAGAGATTTGCCAATCCGACAATGCGGGCGGGAAACGGGATCTGGTCGCCAGCGAGTCCGTCGGGAAATCCTGATCCGTCAAATTTTTCGTGATGGGAGCGGATAATCTGTTGGACAGAAGGATGGAAGGGAATGCTGTGAATGAATTGGGCGCCGATGGTTGGATGGCATTGCATGAGTTCCTCATCTTGATCCGATGGCGTATCGACTCTGGCAATGAGTCGGTCATGGATGCCGATTTTTCCAATATCGTGCAAATAGGCTCCTAAGTTGATCGCTTCCCGATCCTCTTGAGATAATTGAAGATGCTCCGTGAGCACAGAGGAGTAAAAGTTTACGCGGCTGGCATGTTGCACCAATTCTGGATGTTTCGCCTCTAAGAGGGTTTTAATATTGGTGATGGCGGTTTGGACATCAATTCCTGAAGTCCACAGTT
This sequence comes from Nitrospirota bacterium, assembly GCA_003233615.1. Lineage (GTDB taxonomy): Bacteria > Nitrospirota > Nitrospiria > Nitrospirales > UBA8639 > Nitrospira_E. Next base: position 11,201 of record QIMB01000233.1, on the reverse strand, counting down.
TTCCGAGTGCATGGAGCGCTCCGTGAAGTGATGACAGTCGTTTACGCCGTTCCAGTGTTTTTTTAATGATGTCTAATAAGTCTGAAACATTGAACGGCTTGAGGATATAGGCCGCGACACCATGTCGAATAGCGTCAATAGCTGATTGCAAGGTGCCATAGCCAGTAATGATCACCACATCAACATCATGGCCATTTTCTCGGATTTTTGCAAGAAAATCCGTTCCTGGAATGTCAGGAAGTTTTAAATCCAGGGTGACCAGATCAATCGGATGTGTCGACAATATTTGCTGCGCGACTTCAGCCCGATCGACCGTGTACAGGTTGTAATAGGGGGATAGGGTAATTTTTAAGGCTTCTCGTGGGCCTTGCTCGTCCTCAACGATTAAGATGTTCGCTTGAGGGACGGAAGAGTCAGGGGACACTTGATTCATTCACAACTCCTTTTTCCAGTTAATGCACCTCATGAAGACAGAATAAAGAAAAAATCATTCAAGAGAGAAATACGAATGTACATCCTGGAGAAGTTGGGAAAAAGTTCCCTCATTCAGAAACACAAAGAATGATTTTCGGGCAACACCTCCTTGTTACAAGAAAAGAACGATTGTTGCGAGGTACGGATCTGCCGTGAATTTTGGCATATTTGTGTCATAAAAGGCTATGAGCCAGACTGAGACTGTAAGTGAAAGGCTTTATCTTGCACGACGAGATCTCGAAATAGTTGCTTGTACAAATCCTTGGCGACAAGATTGAACAGGCGCTCTACATCTGTTGGCGCAAAGGCGGCCACAGAATCTGAGCCATTCGCTCCGAGTACCATTCTGACTGAGCTGCCATCCTTTGTGTTTTTTGCTTCAAAGCGGACCCGCATATCAACGGTGATATCTGTAAACCCAAATCCGCTTTTGGCATTAGCCTGTAAGGAGAGGATCGTTCCCGTGAGGATGACGTCGCTCACGCTGTTCTCATTCGCTTGGGCTTTCATACCGCGGGAGGCCTGCCAGTGCTGTTGTTGAAGATAGTCGATGGCCATGTTGGCCATGCCTTCGCTGATATTGCCATTCCACGCATTAAAATGTGTGACGCCTCCCCACAAGTGTGTTCTCAGTCCAAGCTTGGTGTGCTGAGGTCGGGCGTCTTGAAACGGTTCAACGAGGATAGTCAGGTCATCAGTAGAAGCAGTGATTGTGTGTGTTGCATTGGCAGTAAGGGCGCGGGGATCAAAGTTGAGGGTCGTGCCGCTACCCTGGCAACCAGTCAAAAGAAGGGAACCAACGATTGCCAAAAAAAATGTTGTGCTGGTGGATGGTGAATTCACAAATTGGTCCTCCGTAGATTAGGTCGTGTACACACCTCTAGACGTTGTTGGCATGTTTGTATCAAAGTAGGAGGGGGATGTCATGAGTGATCAGTGAGGAGAGAGACAGAAGGGATTCTAACGTAAAAGGATCATGAATTTATATAGCGATGTCTGCTATTGGAAAAGAGCCGACTCTGCCTTGACTTTCCTCTAAATCCCTTGACACTATCCTCTTGGCCTATTTTTCTGAAATATTTTGTCAATGAAGGGTATTGTTCGATGTGGAAACGAAATTTTGTATTTCAAGCCGAAGAAGCGGTTCCATTGGAGCAAACAGAAAATGAGTTGTTTCATGAAACTGAGCCGGCGTTAGATAGCTCAGGCTTGCAGATGGATAAATATATCTCTGTCTGGCTTCAAGGTGATGGTGATGAACAGGCTCCATCAGTGTATACCACAATGTATGTTCGGACTGCGACGTTAGATCCAGTAAAAAAAGTTGCGTTTCTACAACCGCTTCAAGGACGTACCCACCAAATAAAAAGTATGTTATCCGTACAACAAAAGCTGTACCTTCGTGACTGGCTGTCCACAACCCATCCTCAAGCGTGGCAAGAAGCCGATGAGCATTTCCAAGCGATTTTTTCTGATTAATGTTGTGCGACAGTATGTGACACCCTGGGCTTGTCTTTGTTTCTTCGTATGCCTCTGCAATAACGGTATTCTGTAATTTTCCCTTGAAGCTGTGTGGTGTAAAATGGATGTAACAACGGATGTCCTCATTGTGGGGGCAGGTGGTGGTGGCGCGGTGCTTGGTATTGCCTTAGCAAGGAAAGGTATTGCCAATCTTATCTTGGAGCAGGCTTCTGGTCCACCACAGGGGCTTCGGGGCGAAATTTTGCAACCCAATGGCCAAGCCGTACTCGACAATTTAGGGTTGCTAGACGCGTTGCCGCCAGATGCGTCGAAGCCAGTAAGATTATTTCATTTTCTAAGAAGTGGCGGGGAGCGCCTCTGTACCATTGATTATGAACTGCTGCCATCGCCGTTCAATCGAGCCTTAGTCATGTGGCCAAACGTGGTTCACCACACCATACTTGATTGCCTACAAAAAGAGAATCCTGGCGCAGTTCGTTTCCATGCAGCGTTTCAGTCGTTTCTGTGGAAAGATAAGCAGATCATTGGTGTACAAGCTGAGATTGATGGCGCGTCTGTGCAAATTGGCGCTCACGTGGTTGTGGGCGCTGATGGCCCGTTTTCACATGTTCGAAAGGCGATGGGGGTTTCCGCTTCTGTCCATCAGTATAAAGACAGTTATTTAGTGGCCGCGTTGGATGATACGGAGGGCTTGGAGGAGGGGCACTACTATGTGGGGAAGGGGACGATTTTATGTCTGTTTCCAGCTCCCGGCAAGAAAGTCTATGTCTTGTACATGGTGTCATCAGATTCTCTTGCAGCGCTCAAGGCGCAGGGTGTCGCGGCTCTTCGACAACAATGGACAACTATTGCTCCTGATCGAAGGCGACTCTTCGATTCGTTTGAACAGTGGACGCAAACGGCGTATATGGGCACGGGAAGAGTGCGCGCCAAAACGTGGGCTATTGATCGTGCTGTGGTCATCGGTGATGCGGCACATGGCATGAATCCTCATGCATCGCAAGGGAGAATGCAAGCGATGGTGGATGCGATCACACTCGCCGATATCCTTGAAAACTGCCAACGGTCACACGATTGGTCAGCCAAAGCGCTTCAGTCGTTTGAACGATCTCGTCGATCACACGTCACGATGTTGCAGCGCTTAGCGGATGAAGAGGTCTTTTTTTGGAATACAGGAAATCCCATTCTTGTGAGGCTGCGCGATCGAGTGTTTCGAACAATGGATGCCAATCGGCGTCTGCAATATCAGGTCCTGTCAGCCACGGCTGGTTTGCGAGCCACCGCTCCATTTGGATGGCTTGATCGTTTTCAAGCTGCTGGATTTTTACCTGATCCCCAAGCGAATCACGTTCCTGTTCAGCATCAACATGTGTAAAGGTACTATCTGCTTATGTCTGTTCAACTTTCTTCTACCTTAGCTGTTCCTGAAGATATTCAAGATCTTCTCGCTACATATGTCACACAAATTAACCAGCAATGGTCTGCTGATCTCAGTGGCCTTGTTCTTTTTGGGAGTGTTGCGCGAGGGGACTATATTCTTGGCCGCTCGAATATCAATATCCTCTTGGTTCTTCACAAGCTATCAGTAGACCTGTTGCAACGAGCAGGGAAACTGCATCAACAATGGGGCAAGCATAAATTTATCGCACCGTTACTTATGACGGAGGATGACCTGGTCAGATCTCAGAGTCTCTTTCCTTTGGAGTTTGTACAGATGACTCACAGTCATGTGCTGTTGGCTGGACGAGATCCATTTGGAGAGGCACAGATCGACACCACACGATTAGGCTGGCAATGTGAACAAGAATTGATGGCCAATGTTCTACGCATACGACAACGATTTATTGAGGGAGAGGGACGCGTTGAAGCGGTTCAAGCTTTATTGCTGCTTTCGATCACGGCTGTACTGCCAAGTATTCGTGGTTTGTTATATTGTGTCGGGCAGACATCAAGAGAAAAAGATCAACACATGCTTGAAGCGCTTCCCCATACACTAGGTTTTGATCCGACCCTTTTCTTGGAAATCCTGTCTTTCAAAAGAGGAATTAGTAGTCCTGGTGTGTACGAGTGGACGAAACTCTATCAACGGTATCTCGATAATTTTGAGGTATTTATCCAACGTGTTCAAGAGATTCGACGAGAGGGCAGGCTATGCAAATGAGGATTGCATGGATAACGGTAGGGATAGTGTTGGCGATGTATTCGTCATCTTGGGGGATGTCTGCACAAAAACACGAACTTCCAACCCCTTTAGGCTATGTGAGTGATTATGCCCATATATTGAGTGATGAATGGTATGCGCAAATTCGTGCTGTCTGCAAAGATCTGGAAATAAATACCGGGATTGAAATGTTGGTGGTCACACTTGATACCATCAAACCACTTCCCCATGCTCAGGACTATGCGTCACAACTCTATGAAGCCTGGCGGATTGGGACCGCTCAACAGGAACGAGGAATTTTGCTGTTAGTCGCCGTGCAAGAACGTCAGGCTGTGGTTGTCGTGGGAAAAAATCTGTTAGCGGTTGTGACTCCTGACACGCTGGATGAGTTGTCTCTGAAATTCTTACAACCGATGTTTCGTTCGGGCGATTACGCAGCCAATGTGCATCGCTCAGTTCTGTCTCTGGCTTCGATAACAGGCCAATCGTCAATTGCAACTCCACCGAGTCGACCACAGCGAAAAGCGGGTTTTTGGATGAATCTGACAGCGATATTTCTGATGTTTTATGCGCTGTGGCGATATACGCGTCCCGAGAAGCGACACCCGTTTCCCCGTTGGAAACGTGGTGAATATTGGGGGACGGGGCAGGGAGGTTTTGGTGGAAATTTTGGGGGCTTTGGTGGAGGAACCGGCGGGCAAGGGTTACGTTAAGAGGTTGATGCCAAGGCCCGTTCTTTAAACAGTATGAGTTGTTGGTATCACTTCTTCATATGGAGTGAGGAAACACAAATCCTTTGTTGAGGATCTTTTCTTTGTTCCTCACTCCCCAATTCTTTCTATGTCTCACGAATTGCTATAACATCGTATGGTTTTCAAACGTTAAGGTTCGCGTCACAATTTCTCCATCTTCATAGGAGATAATACGCCTGGTTGCGGGTAGATCCGAATTGTCTACGCGAACGTGCGTGTCCCAAAAACTATCCACATTTTTTAGAGATCGATCTTTTGGAGAAAAATAATACACGGTGTATCGTGTGGTCAGATGCAGTTGGTCTTGCGTGATTGCGCTATCTTCCACATTGATCGTAAAAGCCGCTTGAGGCATATTTCGATTAATTTGGGTAATGCGGTTATCTTTAACCCGATACCATGAACCCATGCTATCTCCATGAATGTTAATTCGTTGTCCGAGAGGATGGTTTTCTTCTCCTTCTAATGTCAGCGTATGCTTTCCGTCAGATTCTTGAAAACTCTTGGGACCTCGATGGCCAGCAATCATACCGATTTGACTTTGTGCCCAGGTCTGAAGATCATCATCCTCAATGACGACTGTGACGTCTCGTGGTCCTTTGACCGTCACCGTGCCTGTGGCTTCTTTCCCGTTCACATTTATTCGTAGATCAGCTTGAAATCCTTTGAAGTCAGGTTGCCAGCGGGCCGTCTTGGTAAAGGCGGCTTGAAGAAGCTCGCGAGCTTTTGGGTCATCTTGTACGTCTGGGTTATCTGCTTTTGGCGTATTCGTTTCCATAATACATGCTCCTTGAGAATGTTCTTGAAGATGATGAGACGTGACGATATATTTTGATTGCCTGGAGGCATTATAAGGAACTCCTGTGATGTGAACAACCTGAGACGGTTATAGGAGTAGGGGCTATGGACTCTTAGCTAGGAATGGCATTGACTTTGCTCTTGATGAGGGTGCAAGAAAGGAGAATGGAATGCATGTTTTAGTCACGGGCGGTGCGGGTTTTATTGGGTCACATTCGGTTGAACAGCTTCTTGATGCGAATATTCCTGTCAGAATATTAGACAATTTTTCTACCGGGTCTCGGCAATATTTGCCCACCCATTCTTTGTTGGAAATTTATGAGGGAGATATTCGAGACTACACGACTGTTGACAAAGCCATGGAAGGAATGACGCATGTTCTTCATCTAGCCGCCCAAGTCTCTGTCCCGGCTTCGGTCGATGATCCGCCTGGATCTTGTTCCACAAATATTGGCGGCTTTGTGAATGTGCTTCAAGCAGCACGATCATGTGGGGTGCAACGTATGGTGTATGCATCGAGTGCCGCTGTCTATGGCCAACCCATACAACTACCCTTATCTGAAGCCGATTGTCCTCAACCTTGCTCTCCGTATGGATTAGAAAAATATGTCAACGATCAATATGCCGCGTTGTTTGCAAAGGAGTTTGGCGTATCTCTCCTGGGGCTTCGCTATTTTAATGTCTATGGTCCCCGACAGGATCCACAATCGTCATATGCTGGAGTCATCAGTAAATTCATTTCAATGGTTGAACAGCAGCAACCTCTTTCCGTTTTTGGAGATGGAACACAAACACGAGATTTCATCTTTGTTCAAGATGTCGCAAAGACCAATGTTCAGGCTCTTCAGAGCGACATGCTCGGAGTCTGTAATGTGGCCACAGGCACAAGTGTGACCTTACTCGACCTTATCGACGTCTTATCTCTTTGCGTCAATCAGAAGCTAGAAGTTGTTCATCAACCAGCCCGAGTCAGTGATATTCCGTTTTCCGAGGCTACTATTGCCCGCTTGAGTTCGCTGATGCCAAACCATGATTTCACATCCCTCAACACAGGTCTTACCGCATTACTTCAATATAGAGCCTGCTTCTCCTAATACCTGCCCTGTGCTGTTGTACTAATTCTGAGAATAGGTAGCACGGCTTTTGCGTGCTCAGCTGGCATCTTGAGGTTGAAAGAACCCTTACCCTTCCAAGAGCAACGGCCTGCATGCAGCAGCGTTTCCTTTCTATACCACACGCTCTTTTCTTAGGGTGAAACGACGTTTGTCCGGCATTGTTATTGCTCTACAGTAGAAGTTGAAGGGGCACAGTATTCATTAGATTGTATAACAAAAGACACGAGCGGCTTATCCCTATAAGTCTTCTATGGAATGTGATACCTCGATTTTGTCTTGAACGTGAGGTATGTGCAGAAGTGTGTCGGCAAGAATTTCCTAGCCAACTTTTTTGCATACTCGTGAACTGATGGGAATAGTGTATGAAAGCTCTACGTGGTTGCGGCAAGGGGAGGCGCAGGTTTGTGAATGATTGGCGGAAAATAGGGATACAGTTCCTCGTCATATTGTGCATGGTGCTTGGATGTGGAGTGGGGAACAGCTGGAGCCAAGACTTGAGCGTTGCTGTCTTTTACGGAGCAAATCCGCCGTGGGACGAGCTGAAAGCCTTTAACGTCGTGGTGGTGGAGCCAGAGCATGGCTTCCATCCTGAAGAATATCGGACCTCTACAAGTGAATTATTCGCGTATGTGAGTGTTGGTGAATTTCTTCCGTCTCAAGCGTACGCACACGACATTCCTGAAGCGTGGCTTATCGGAGAAAACAAAAATTGTTGATCAAACTCAAGACGGATGGGCGAAGTTTGTCCTCACGAAGATTGTTGATCCTCTTTGGCGTCAGGGGTATCGAGGATTTTTTCTTGATACGCTTGATTCCTATCAATTGGTTCAAGAAGACGAGACATTTCAGCAGGCACAACAAGATGGCCTCATCAACGTGATTCGAACGATTAAGCAGAAATACCCTGAAGCTAAGCTGATATTGAATCGAGGGTTTGAATTGATTCCGCATCTTCAGCAAGAGATCTTTGCGTTGGCGGTGGAAGAGTTGTTCCAAGGATGGAATCCTTCCACAGAGGAATATGTTTCGGTGTCTCAACAGGATCGCGAGTGGTTACTCGAGCAATTGGCAGCTTTTCAGCAGGAATACAATCTTCCTGTGTTGATCATTGACTATCTTCCTCCAGCGCGGCGTATGCAAGCCAGAATTGTAGCCAAGAAAATTCAAGAACTTGGATTTATTCCCTGGGTGGCGACACCGGAATTGGACGTCCTTGGAGTGGGAATGTTCGAAGTCATCCCACGGAAAGTATTGCTGCTGTATGACGGCCAGCAGCATCCGGATATCGTCTTGAGTGATGTGCATCGTTTTGTTGATTTCCCACTGCAGTACTTAGGTCTGGTCCCGGAGCATTGGGATATTCGTCACGGTCTTCCAGAGGCTCCATTGGCTGGACGGTATGCGGGTCTTGTGGTGTGGCTTCCGGAGCTTGCTCATCCCTTGGATGAAGAATTCCATCAGTGGATTGCACGACAGATTTCTCAACATGTCAAAGTCGTATTTTTAGGAACATTTGGATTTCCTTTTCGAAATGATCTTCTTGAGCTGTTTGACATTGATGTAGGTGAGCCGTCGGATGGGATTGAAAGAATTCAGGCTCGCATTTTGGATCCGATCATTGGACTTGAGTTTCCACCGGTCGCCAACCGGCAGGACTTTTTCCCTTTGCACAATAGCGGAGGATCGTCTCTTTTGCAGTTTGTGCAAGGGAAAAGCCGTGTGCAAGATACGATTGGACTGTCGTGGTGGGGAGGGTATGTTCTTTCCCCCTTTCCTATTGTGGCGATGCCTGAAGGCGAAGTTGAGCGCTGGATCTTCGATCCTATTCAATTTTTTCAACGTGCGTTACAAGTGGAAAAAATGCCAATTCCTGAGACGACGACCCGATATGGGCGTCGTCTGCTATTAGCGCACGTTGACGGAGATGGTTTTCCCAGTCGTGTCGAGTTTGCACATGCTCTTTCCGGGGTTGAATATGCGGGAGAAATGTTGTTCGAGGATATTCTTCGGCACTACACGATTCCTACGACAGTCTCCATTATCGAAGGCGAAATTGGAGAAGCCGGATTGTATCCACAACTATCTTCACGGTTAGAGCACGCTGCCAAAAATATATTTGCCCTTCCTCATGTGGAAATTGCCAGTCATTCCTATTCGCACCCATTTGCGTGGCAGGCAATCTATAACGAAGGAGTCTCACAACCGCATTTACCCATTCCAGGCTATACCCTATCTCCTGATAGTTTCACACGGGAAATTGATGGGTCTGTTCGCTACATTGATCAGCAATTAGCCCCTCCACATAAATCAACAAAAGTCTTTCTGTGGACAGGTGATTGTAATCCCTCCACACAGGCCTTGAAATTGACCTATGGTCGTGGACTAGCAAATATGAATGGTGGGGACACCATCATGACCGAACGAAATAATTCTTTGACGGCTGTGGCACCTTTGGGAATACAAAAAGGAGAATTTTTCCAAGTCTATGCTCCTAACCAAAACGAAAATCTGTATACCAATGATTGGAAAGGCCCATTTTATGGCTTCCAGCAAGTCATCGAGACGTTTCAGCTCACAGACATTCCTCGACGGTATAAGCCTATAAATATTTACTATCACACGTATTCTGCGAGTAAGCTGGCATCGTTAACTGCCTTACATACAGTCTATGACTGGGCGGAAGCCCAACCAACGAATCCGATCTTTGTCTCGGAGTACGTGCAATTCGTCCAAGATTTTTCTCAGATGGTTGTGACCAGATCCAATGGTGGCTGGCACATTCATAATTTAGCACATACGTCAGAGCTTCGAGTGTCTCAATCCATGGGTTTTCCCGATTTGAAAATGAGTCGTGGTGTGATTGGCTATGCCGATCATGGGAGCGAGCGATATGTGCATGTAGATCCATCACGCTCCCCTTTTCTCGTGATGACCTCCGACCCTCCGACACGTCCATTTTTGGTTTCGACAAACGGAAGCATTCTGAAATGGAATCACACACAGTCTGGAGTGGAGGTGGTATTACAAGGCCATCGTCCGCTCACCAGTGTGATAGAAAATGTGACATCGTGTGAAGTCGTGAATGGTCCTCCATTAATCGCACACACACGTAAGGGCTCGCAACTCATACTTCGGTTTAGTGAAGGGCAAGGCAACGGTGCTTCAATCGTCTGCGGATAATGTGCCTCGATCTCTTAAGCCTGAAGAGCGGTTGTGTCCACTTTGGAAGCTCATTGGACTTGGAGTAAGCGTATTGGTGGTGCTGTGGATGTTGTATACGAATCAGAAAATCATGCAACAAGTTGCCGCAGTTGAGAATCCGGATGATATCAGTATGTTTTTTTTAAACAATATTCACGAAAAGCATCCCGCAGATGAATCGTGGCGACTCTTACTTGCGCAACATCAAGTAAAGGTTGGGGCATTGACAGATGCACAAGAGACGATAGGACCACTCTTCACGATGCGTGATCCGATGGTACAGAAAACCGCAGGATTGCTTGATCTGCAAATCCTGGAAATGCAGATAGTGGCGGGTACGCACAATGAGCAAGGAAGGCGAGGGCTGCAGTCAGCCATAACCAAAAGAATACGAGATCTGCTGGATCATTCGACAACGCCAGAAGATCTTGCCAGCTTAGCCGCTTCGGCTTTACTTGCTAAAGATTGGCAATTAGCGACGCAGGTGTATCGGCAATTGGCCCAATTTGATACGAATAATCAAGCAGAGTGGTTTCGGAAGGGCGCGAAGCTGGCGTTAGTCCAAAGGTCCTATATTCAAGCTTCAGATCTTTTTTTTCTTGCTCGTACGAACAGTCAATCACTCGAAGAAAACCGTAAAGATTATGTATCAGGACTCAAAGCGTTGATAGCAGGTGACCATTTTAACTCGGCTATAGTGCAGGCGGAAAAATACCTTGGCAACCTTGAACGAGATGAGGCCACTTTAAAGTTTTTAGTGAAGTTGGGGAGGATTGCTGGTAGCGGAGACTTTACGCAAAAGTACGTTGATAAATTGTTACGTGTGTCGCATGTGAGATCACGTAACATGCATGTCACCTTCAAGCACGTCAATCCTATCTTCAGTGAAAACATTTCTTATCGCCATCAAAGGCTTCATGCAGAATTAGGAACAACTGAGGAACATCTCAAATGGAATCAGCTTTGGCTTCAAACAACTTTTGAAAATAATCTGGCGAAAGGTCTAGATTTGCCACAATCACTTCCTCCGTATGACCCGGAAGTGTATGAGATGGCGTATACAGTGTATGCGGAGAATGGGCACGTGGAGCAGGCGTATGACGTGGCCCGGGCCGCGAGTGAGGCGATGCCGGAGCATCTGGAGTGGCGAACGCGCAGGGCGCAGGGGGCGGAATGGACGGGTCGGCCGGCCGAGGCATTAGTGCAATGGCACGTGGT
>QIMB01000457.1 GCA_003233615.1 Nitrospirota bacterium | reverse complement strand
CGTACGGCAATTGAAATGATTTCCTTGCTCAAGCAGTTACAGAAAGCCAATGTTCGCCAACCTGGATTTTTACGATAATGGGAATGTTGAAAAAATCCGCCAGCAGCGTTCTCGCCATTTTGCCGTGCTCACGTACTGAGAGTACGCTCCGCGCGTCAAAATGGCTGCGGCCTTGCTGGACGGACTTTTTGACCATTCCCTTGGCTGTTGACGTCGATGGCACCTACAACATGTATGGGCTATCGGAGTGATATTATTTTACAGGCTCATAATTTCTGATTCATGACCATGACGATTCCTTCAGATCTTCCTCAGGCCCAGAAAACGAAGGGTGGTTCTTCACGGCGACTGGCAAGGCAGCTGGCTTTACAGTTGCTGTTTCAACAAGAGTTTCAAGCAAAGCATGAAGAATGTCAGGAGAATTTTTGGGAAGAACATGAATCGGTATCCGTCAATGTTCGGACGTTTGCCACAAGCATTTTTGAAGGTGTGAACGAACACCAATCAGATATTGATGACCTCATTCAACGATTTGCAATCGATTGGTCTATTGCACGTATGCCCGTCGTGGACCGAAATATTCTTCGATGTGCAATTTACGAACTCGTATGGGAGCCGGACATCCCGGCAGCTGTGACGATGAATGAAGCCATTGAACTGGCGAAGCGTTTTGCTGATGATGAAACCCAACGATTTGTGAATGGAATATTGGATCATATTTTCCGTGAAGAAGAACGCTTGACAGAAAAGCGTCAACACATCAAATTGGCATCTGTTCAACCAGAGTCACCCCCACCAAATCCTGTCTCCTAATCCGAAAATATAGCATATGATTGCACGATATACGCGACCACACATGGGAGCCATTTGGACCCAGCAACGTAAATATGAATGTTGGCTGGAAGTAGAATTGGCTGTCTGTCAGGCCATGGAAGATTCGGGAGACGTGCCTCGTGGAGTCTCAAAACGTGTTCGAAAAAAAGTGACGATTAATCCGACAAGAATTGCCGCCATTGAACAGATCACGAAACATGATGTCATCGCCTTCTTAGAATTCGTAGCGGAACAAGCTGGGAAAGATGCACGCTTTATTCATGCGGGCCTCACGTCATCAGATATTTTGGATACGGCCCTGGCCTTACAAATGGTTGAAGCCTCCAGCGTACTCATGGATGATTTAGAGGCGTTGTTAGAGGCGTTACGAGACTTGGCCTTGGCCCATCAAGAGACGTTTACCGTTGGGCGCTCCCATGGCATTCATGGCGAGCCGATGACCTTTGGGTGGAAAGTAGCGATTTGGTATCAAGAATTCCAGCGCCAACAACAACGTTTGAAAGCGGCCATTGCCGACATTGCCGTCGGAAAGCTATCCGGCGCAATGGGAACATTTGCGCATCTGTCTCCATCGGTCGAAAAAACGGTGTGTCTGCAATTAGGTTTGAAGCCTGCTCCGATTTCCAATCAGATCATTCAGCGAGACCGTCATGCCGCCTTCCTTTCCGTCTTGGCACTTATTGCTGCCAGTATTGAAAAAGTCGCAACAGAAATTCGACACTTGCAGCGCACAGAGGTGCTAGAAGCTGAAGAATATTTTGAGCCTGGCCAAAAAGGGTCGTCGGCTATGCCGCACAAACGAAACCCCATCGCCTCGGAAAATTTGTGTGGCTTGGCCAGAGTAGTTCGCAGCAATAGTCTTGCGGCCATGGAAAATGTGGCGCTGTGGCATGAACGGGATATTAGTCATTCGTCGGTTGAGCGCATCATCATTCCTGATAGCACAATTTTGCTTGACTATATGTTAGTCCGATTGACCAGCGTGCTTTCGAAATTAGTGGTCTACCCCGCACGCATGACAGAGACTCTGAATCAGACCGGTGGCCTTATTTATTCTCAACGCCTCTTGTTAGCCCTGATTCATAAAGGGGCCATGCGAAAAGATGCCTATGAACATGTCCAACAACATGCGATGGTCGCATGGAAAAACCAGGGAGTATTGAGCAGGATCCATTTATTGCGAAATATTTATCGACGAAGGAAATCGCGACGTGTTTTAATCCTACATTCTATGTCCGCCATCAAAAACAGATTTTCAAGAGAGTATTTGGAACGATGAAACGTACAACCAGGGTCCGGTCTTCTCAACAAAGACGATCTAGGCTCGCACGTAAAGGATGATATGATAGAAAAGGGCAAGCTGCTGTACGAAGGAAAAGCCAAAAAGATCTTTCTCACTGAGAAAGAGGATGAAGTAATCCAATACTTCAAAGACGATGCCACAGCCTTTAATGCTGAAAAGCGTGGGACGATTATTGAAAAAGGTATCGTCAATAACAAGATATCTACGCGGCTCTTTCAAGAATTAGCCGATGCTGGTATTCCAAGCCATTTCATTCAACATATCAATGATCGAGAAATGTTGGTTCGCCGGGTCAATATTATTTTGATCGAAGTTGTGGTACGGAACCGGGCGACGGGCAGCATCATTACACGTTTGGGGTTGGAAGAAGGGATGTTTATTGCTCCTCCATTAGTCGAATTTTTTTATAAAGATGATTCACTGGGGGATCCGTTAATTACTGAAGACCATATTCGGTTGCTCAAACTCGCGACGCCTGCACAGGTGACAGAATTGCGAACTCGAGCTCTCAAGATCAATGATGTCCTCGCGCCGTTTTTTCAGAAACGGCAGATGATACTCGTAGACTTCAAATTAGAGTTTGGTCTATGGAACGGACAAATCATTTTAGCCGATGAGATATCACCGGATACGTGTCGTTTCTGGGATATTCAAACCGGAGAGCGGATGGATAAAGACCGCTTCCGGAAAGATCTAGGAAGAATAGAAGAAACCTACCAAGAAGTACTGAAGCGAGTCTCTAGTTAACCCTCCAAGCATTCTTCTGTCTCAACAAGAGCATTGATTGTGGTATGAAAGCTAAAATATACATTACCCTAAAAAATGGGATTCACGATCCCCAAGGCCAGGCTGTTCAACAATCCCTCCACACCCTTGGATTCGATTCGGTACATGATGTTCGAATGGGAAAGTTGTTAGAACTTGATCTCCAGGACATGGAAAAAGAATCTGCCGAAGCCACCATTGAAAACATGTGCAAAAAATTACTCGCCAATACAGTCATTGAAGATTTCCGATATGAGATCGTTGAGACCTAACTGCATTTCTTCCCTACGCATCGTGAAATCCAAATGATGATAAAAGGTATGATCCTTTGAATATCGGCATCATTGTCTTCCCAGGCTCCAATTGTGATCGTGACTGTGCCCACGTGGTTTCAGAAGTCATAGGGCAAACGGCACATCTCATTTGGCATCAAGACAGCTCCCTTAACGGAATGAACGCCATTATTCTGCCTGGAGGGTTTTCCTATGGTGATTACTTGCGGACAGGTTCCATCGCTCGTTTCTCCCCGATCATGGAAGCTGTCATTGATTTTGCAGGACGGGGAGGGCTGGTCTTAGGAATTTGTAACGGCTGCCAAATTCTTTTAGAAGCAGGCCTTTTACCAGGGGCTATGTTGCGCAACAAAAACGTATCTTTTATTTGTGAAGATGTCTACGTCCGAGTGGAAAATGCAGACACTCCGTTTACAAATACATGCCAATCCGGGCAAGTATTACGACTGCCTATTGCCCATGCGGACGGAAATTACTATACCGATCCAGTCACGTTATCTGCCCTACAAGCCAATGCTCAAGTCGTGTTTCGTTATTGCGACAAAGATGGTCATTCCATGCCATCAATGAATCCAAACGGATCGATCGACAATATTGCGGGCATTCGAAACGCCAAGGGAAATGTGTTGGGCCTCATGCCGCATCCCGAGCGTTGTGCAGAAGAGATCTTAGGTAATCAGGACGGGCGTCTCATTTTCACATCACTGCTAGCTTCTCTTATCGGTAACGCTGCACTTACTGTCTGAAGAACTTGTGATTACACAAGAATGTCCGTGGAACGTTCAATGTAAACATGGAAATATTCCCTGGCATTACTATGAGTCCAGATGTGTGTGCAGGAAAGCCTTGTGTATCGGGAACCGCTATTGATGTGGCAACGATCGTAGGGACGTTGGGTACGGGGAAATCATTTGAAGATGTGGAAGAAATCTTTCAAATAGATCGGGAGCAAATGTATTCCGCGCTTCGCTATGCCTCCTATGTCACGGATCATTTACCTTTGCGGATGCCTTCATCTGATACAAATCATAGGACAGAGTGAAGAGATTTGTGATACATTCTTATCGCTATGTGTAAGGTGGATGTGTCGACCCTCACCCTTCCCTCTCCCTACCAGGGAGAGGGTGTAAGAATTCATCTCATATATCTTTCGGGTAGTGACTGAAGTTTTTTTAGCTCCAGGCTTTTCATTCTCTACGGCGGAAACGCTCTCCTGACAAAGGAGGGACATGTACCAAATGCTTCTTTGTTGACATGACAGAAGACATCAAAACGTTGCCTCCTTCACACATCACTCCAGATCTCATTCAGCAGCATGGGCTGTCGGAGGAGGAGTATACGCAAATAGTGACACACTTGGGGCGGGAACCCAATCTCACTGAACTCGGCATTTTTTCAGTGATGTGGAGTGAGCATTGCAGTTACAAAAGCTCGCGCATACATTTGAAACGATTGCCAACAGAAGGCCCTCACGTTGTCCAGGGCCCTGGGGAAAACGCAGGTGCGGTTGACATTGGTGATGGGCTCGCTGCGGTGTTCAAAATGGAATCGCATAATCACCCCTCTTTCATTGAACCCTTTCAAGGAGCCGCCACGGGAGTAGGTGGCATTCTGCGAGATATTTTTACGATGGGTGCACGGCCGATTGCCCTGTTAAATTCCCTCAGATTTGGTGAATTGGATACGCCCCACAATCGACATCTTGTCAAGGGAGTCGTGTCTGGTATTTCTTGGTACGGGAACTGTATCGGGGTCCCAACGGTTGGCGGCGAAATTACCTTTAACGATATTTATTCAAAAAATCCATTAGTGAATGTATTTTGTCTGGGCATTGTCAAAAAGGATCGCCTCTTGCGAGGCTTGGCTAAAGGAGCGGGCAACCAGGTGTTGTATATTGGGGCCAAAACGGGTCGAGATGGCATCCATGGTGCGACGATGGCGTCAGATAGTTTTGATGACGCGTCAGAAAAGAAACGTCCGAATGTTCAAGTTGGCGATCCATTTTTGGAAAAACTGTTACTTGAAGCATGTCTTGAGTTTTTAGAGCAAGACCTTTTAATAGGTATTCAAGATATGGGTGCAGCAGGCCTGACGAGTTCGTCGTGTGAAATGGCCTCTCGTTCGGGAACGGGCATTGAACTTGATGTGGCCAAGGTTCCACGACGCGAACCCGATATGACTCCTTATGATGTCCTGCTGTCTGAATCTCAAGAGCGCATGTTGTTAGTGGCTCAACCAGGCAAAGAAGATGCGGTCCTCGCGGTGTGCCGAAAATGGGGCATCGATGCTGCCGTGGTTGGACGGGTTACGGACGATGGCGTGCTTCGTATTCGAGAAGGAGATCAGATTGTCGCTGAAATTCCGGCTGATGCCATCGCCGAGGGAGCGCCTCGTTATGATCGTCCATCGGCACCTCCGCAATACCAAGAGATCTTGCAAGCGTTAAATCTTGATACGTTGCCTGATGTGAAAGATCCAGTGGATGCGCTGTTACAGTTGTTAGATTGTCCTACCATTGCCAGCAAACGTTGGGTGTTTCGACAATATGATTATATGGTAGGCACCAATACCGTGGTATGTCCAGGTTCGGATGCAGCCGTCGTTCGGATAAAAGAGACAGGGAAAGCGTTGGCCATGACCACCGATGGTAATAGCCGGTATTGCTTGCTTCATCCATACATGGGTGGAGGGCTGGCGGTGGCAGAAGCGGCCAGAAATCTCGTGTGTTCGGGTGCCAAACCGCTAGGCGCGACGGATTGTCTCAATTTTGGAAATCCTGAGCGCCCTGACATTATGTGGCAGTTCATCATGGCGGTGGAAGGGATTGCCGATGCCTGTCGCGCATTTGACATTCCGATCGTGAGCGGCAACGTGAGCTTGTATAACGAAACAAATGGGCTTTCAATTTATCCCACTCCTATCATTGGAATGGTGGGCTTGATTGAGCGGGAAGATGACATCACGACACAATGGTTTAAACAACCTGGTGATGTTGTTGTGCTCTTGGGTGAAACGAGAGAAGATATTGGCGGAACAGAATACCTGAAAATTATGCATTCTCGAGAACAAGGGATGCCTCCATGGTTAGATGTAGAGCGTGAGCAAGCCGTACAGCAATGTGCTCTCACTCTGATTCAAAAAGGATGGGTACAATCGGCACATGATTGCTCAGAAGGAGGGCTCCTCGTGACACTGGCAGAATGTTGTCTCACGCATCCTTCAACACCATTAGGGGCAACGATAACTCTCTCTCAAGAACGACTCCGTCTTGATGCGCTGTTGTTTGGGGAAAGTCCCTCACGCATTGTGTTATCGGTTACAGAAGGCAATCTCGCTCACGTGACACAATGTATTCAAGATATGGAGCCCAAAGTGCCGATGAGCCTATTAGGACACGTCACTGATACGGACACACTGGCCGTGACTGTTCAAGGAGAACAGCACGCAACCGCGAGGCACCTATCTTGGCCTATAACGGATTTGGCTGATCGATGGCACAACGGTCTGACCCGGCAACTTGGCATAGAACATTCTTAAGAGAACCCAAGGGATTCAATGCTCAACCATCACGTTAGCATCTACATTATTTTCCCGATGAACACTGTATGAAATCCTTACCTATCCTTCACTCGTCATTGTCTTCTGATGGCTTCCACGAAGAATGTGCGGTGTTTGGCATTTCCGGGCATGAAGAATCGGCAAATCTCGCCTATTTGGGTTTGTATGCCTTACAGCATCGAGGGCAGGAAGGGTCTGGGATTGTCTCATCTGACGGTGAGCGGTTTTATCAGCAAAAAGGCTTGGGGCTTGTCGCGGACATCTATTCAAAAGGGAAATTAAAAGAATTACCTGGATCCAAGGCTATTGGCCATAACCGATATTCTACGGCAGGAAGCGGTGATCTTCATAATGTGCAACCCTTGTCGGTCAATTTTGCCTTTGGCAACTTAGCTCTCGCGCATAATGGTAATCTTATCAATGCCGGCGTGCTGAGGGGAGAGTTGGAAGCCTACGGAGCTATTTTCCAATCCGATTCCGACAGTGAAGTCATTATCCATCTGATCGCGCATTCCAAAGGCGATACGCTCATCAATCGAGTCATCGATGCGTTGAGTCTTGTGCGTGGTGCCTTTTCTCTCGTGTTACTCACGGATGAAGATCTTATCGCCGCTCGTGATCCTTTTGGTTTTCGACCCCTATGTTTGGGAAAATATAAAGACAGTTGGGTTGTGGCGTCAGAAACGTGTGCGTTTGATCTTATTGATGCGACCTTCGTGCGTGAAGTGGAGCCAGGAGAGATCGTGGTCATCCAAGGGACGGAACTCATCTCGTATCATCCATTTCTGGAACGTACCCGAGCTCAATGTATTTTCGAATATGTCTATTTTGCAAGGCCTGATTCGAAGATTTTTGGTACGAATGCCGTCTATCCCATACGAAAAGCCTTTGGACGACAATTAGCCAAAGAATGCCCCGCCGACGCGGATCTCGTCATTCCTGTTCCTGACTCCGGGGTCCCCGCTGCGCTTGGCTATGCCGAAGGAATGGGCTTACCCTTTGAGATCGGTCTCACACGAAACCATTATGTTGGTCGAACGTTTATCGAGCCCCAAGAAGAGATTCGTCATTTCGGGGTGAAACTAAAATTAAATCCTGTCCCTGAGATTTTGGAAGGCAAACGAATCGTGGTGGTTGATGATTCGATTGTTCGTGGAACGACTAGCCGAAAAATTGTCAAAATGCTTCGCCAAGCCGGGGCAAAAGAAATACACATGCGGATCAGCTCGCCACCTGTGACCTCGCCGTGTTTTTACGGAATTGATACTCCGAATAAAAAAGAGCTGATTGCGTCGGAATCGTCTATTGAGCAAATTCGACGGTATGTCACGGCAGATAGTTTAGGCTATTTAAGTCTTGAAGGAATGCTCGCCCAGGCGCCTGATGCGTCTCAACATTATTGTAATGCCTGTTTCACCGACAACTATCCCATTACCTTAACAAGAGCTGAACAAATGCAGCTTGGGCTTTTTGCGCCCAATCCGATTTCTTCTTCGTAAATCTCGCCTGTATTGCTGCCCCGAAAAAATCTGTGATATTATCCTTATATAAAGCGCGTAAGTTTTCATAGCGCGTACCAAGAATATATTTCTACCAATTATCAGGAGGAGGAATAATAATGATATTACGAATACGATTCGTACTCATACTCGCTAGCATTTTCATTTGTTCTGTGAGCATGGCACAAGCAGGGAGTTTTTTTAAAGTTGATGAACCAGCACCAAGTTTTACGTTAACATCGTTGGATGGCAAGAAGGTCTCTCTGGATCAATTCAAAGGGAAAGTTGTGGTTCTTGGTCTTTTTCATATATGCCAGCCGTGCTTGATCCAAAGCACTAATTTGCAAAAAGTGTTTGAAGCCACACAAGGGAAAGCTGTTGCGGTTGTCGGAGTCAATTCTTCAGGTGATTCTCAAGGCGATGTGCAAGAATTTTTAGAAACCTTTCCCGTCAAAGTGACATACCCGTATTTATTAGACCCGGAACACACCACAGACAAGCTCTATGGCGGCGGAAAATTTATCCCTAACGTGTATGTGATTGACCAGAAGGGCTTGATTCGTTGGCAGCGAGTAGGCAATTTCTTTACTGATGGCACATTAGCAGGGCATGAAATGATTGTGGCAGAAGTCAACAAACTTTTAGCGTCGTCATTGTCTTCCGCTATGTAAGTACCTTTCTTTTTTTTGCATTTGACTGATTGGAATGATATGGAAGAATTTGAAGAAGGAAAACAGAAATTTCTCGACTTGGTTGCCGCTCTGGATGGTGTGGTTGAAGTAGTGATTCCAACCACGCCCTCGCAGAGTCTTTTTAAGATTTCTCTCTCAAAAGGAGCAAATCGAACGTTCATGACCATTCATGAAGATGATATCTTAGACCTCCCTGACGTATCGTCCGTACAGGAAAAGACCACAACTCTTTTACAAGAAACCATTGAGACATTATGAAGGCCCTGCTTCCTAATATCTGGGAGTGGTCGTGGTTCTCAGAAGAAAAACAGATTGATTTCAATGGCCATTTGTTGACGGTTGGCGAACATCGAATCCTTGTCGATCCTCCCCCCATGACGGCTGGCGATATCGCGTTTGCTCGTCAAGGAGGTCCAGTCGATTACATTATCGTGACGAATCGTGATCATGAGCGAGAAACAGCGCAGTTGCGAGAAGAATTTGATTGTACCGTGATGGTGCCTGAATTAGATGCCAAGGACATGGCTCTCACGATTGATAAGACATGTCAAGATGGGGAATTGCTTCCAGGTGGCATTTGGATTGTGCAATTGGCGCATCAAAAATCTCCAGGGGAAAGCGCATTGTTTTTGCAAACAGGAAAAGGCATTCTGATTGTTGGAGATGCCATCATAGGAAATCCCGAAGGTGCCTTGCGTCTCCTTCCTCCAGAAAAATATACAGATATTAATCAAGCCCGTGAAGGCTTACGACGATTATTGAAATATGACTTCGACAGTCTGATCGTTGGCGATGGGGCTTCTATTGTATCCGGAGCCAAAGGGCTTCTTGAACAGGTGCTTGCTCAAGCATAAAAGAACCAACAATGACCTCTCTCGCTCTTCGTGACTCTTTTTCTGTTCATCCGGTGTGGGAGTAACGACGATGGCCTGGTCTCAATCTGCTGATCTCAATGTGTTAGGCAATCAACATTTTTCCAAAGGCTTTTATACCGAGGCCTTTCACTGTTATTCCAAAGCTCTTGAAGTCGACAGTAAAAGTGGAGATCAACGAGCCATGGCTACGACATTAGGCAATCTCGGAAATATTTGTGCCGTTAGTGGACGTCGTGAACAAGCTCGCTCGTACTACACTGAAGTGCTTGAACTACAGAAAATTCTTGGTGAAGATCGAGGGATTAGCACGACATTAGCTAACTTAGGGAATTTATCGGCAGACGCAGGTGAGTGGGAACGTGCTCGGGCTTATTACTTAGAAGCCTTGGATCTCATGAATCTTTTGTCGGATTTTGCTGGCAAGGCGGTGTTGCTCTCTGATTTAGGTCTCGTCGCACGAGAAACCGGACACGAGGCTGAGGCTTTATCTTTTTACCAGGAATCTTTGGTCTTAATGCGCCGTGTGGGCAATGAAGCGGGGCAAGCTGACGTGTTTCGTATGATGGGGCGTTTGTATATGAGTCAGCACCGTTTTGACGAGGCACAATCGTGCATCTTAACCAGCTTGGATGTGGCGAGACGATTGAAGGATGAATTGCGGATGGGTGGGGCCTGGTATTTGTTGGTCAGTTGCCATGATGCACGAGGGGAGTTGGGAAAGGCTGTCCATTACTTACAAAAAGTGGTACGGGTTGATGAAAAATATCAACTCCCCAAACTAGCTGAAAATACACAACGCCTCGAGGCCTTGATGTCTCGATTACATGAATCCGATGAATCTTCTTATGTCTGACACCAATTCGATCTCTCCCCATTGGCATGCACTACGGTCGTCACTTCTGGCAGAAATTCCCGGGTGGGTTGATTCTCAAGAAACCGAACCTCTGACCTTATCCTTGCCTGATGAAGATTGGTTACTGGAAATCACTCCTGATGGCCGATTCGTGTGTGTAGCAGGATACGATTTGGATGACATGAAAAGTATGCTTTCCGATGAGACTCCCGAAGACTTAGGGAATGATGAATTAGCCAAACAGGTGAAATTTTTCCTTCAACAAACAACGTCAAAATACCGTCGAAAACTCCTGGCGGAAGGATTTACCGAACGCATGGAAATGACTGATGACTTCGTGGCAGCCAATTTTGAACAGAACATAGATCTGGGAAATATTTCTGATGTGCTCCACAAAATACAAACCTGCCAAACCTGGTTCCGCGCGTAAAATAGAACTAAGTTATTCAGTAACTTAATCCCACATTTTATTGATGTCTCCCAAACCAACGCTACAGTCGTTCAAACAGTTTCGCGAGCTGATCTATGGTTTTCGCGTATCTCGGGTCATTTTCTCTGCCTTGGATTTGGACCTCTTTAATGTGATGGGACGTCGGGAATGGTCCATTCCTCACTTAGCCAAGCGTGTGAAAGTGAGTGCACGGGGCTTACATATTCTTTGCCGAAGTTTGGCAAGCGTGGGCCTGTTGGTGCCAGCGTTGGGTCGTTATCGAACGAGTGCGATGGTCAATCAATTTCTACAAGAAGAGAGCGCAGATTATCGCGGGGACTATTTGCAGCTCATGAAGCGTCAATGGGGGGAATGGTCTAGGCTTACTGAGGTGGTCAAAACTGGCATTCCTGTCGACAGTCAAGAACCTGAAACGCCTGAATATCGTCGATCATTTTCCTGGGCCATGCACCATCGGTCTCAAGAGCCGGCGCAACACGTTGCAAAACAAGTCTCTATGAAAACAGCCCGTTCACTGCTGGATCTGGGAGGTGGCCCAGGCACCTATGCCTTAGCTTTTTTGAAGGCCAATCCGAAATTGCAAGCGATGGTGATGGATCGCCCAGCTGCTCTAGAGGTTGCACAGATGCTGGCAAAACAGGATTCCGTAGAAACAAGACTCGCCTTGCAAGCAGGGAATTTCATGACGGATCAAATCTCTGGAACCTACGATATTGTATGGTATTCCAATGTTCTCCACATCTACTCGCCATCCGAAAATCTTAAAGTCTTTAAGAAAATCAAACGAGCGCTCAAGCCTGGTGGTCGTCTTCTCATCCAAGATACCTTCTTGCAAGATCCTCAAGGGCTTCGGCCGTTGGAAACAAATCTGTTTGCGGTCACGATGCTCCTCTATACAGACACTGGTAACACCTATCCTCTACAAGATGTGCGTCGGTGGTTACACAAAGCTGGCTTGAATCGCACACGCATCATTCGTTTGAAAAAGGGAACTGGTGATTGGGAGGGGCAACTACTCGAAGCACGACAGTCAACATAAGGAGAGGTGTGATAGGGAAGTCTCATGGTTATAATTGCTGAGGATTATGCGTCGTGCCTCCAGAGGCTTTTACAGGAGAGAGAGCTGCAGATTGGGAGCTTGGCAAACTGACGAAAAATGTCGTGCCTCGTCCCTTCACGCTTTGCACTTCAATCTTTCCCTTGTGCTCTTGAATGATTTGATGGGCTATGGCCAAGCCTAGCCCTGTTCCTTCATGCTCCTCACTTTCATGTTTTGTCGTAAAAAACGGGTCAAAGATATGTTCGATATCTTCAGGGGCAATTCCGGATCCTGCGTCTAGAATTTCAACTTGGACCCAGTCGGGTTTGTCATGGAATTTGAGATGTCGAGTCCGAACCGTTAAGACTCCGCCATCTGGCAACATGGCCTCAACAGCATTAAACAAAAAATTGAGGAAGACCTGCTTTAGCTGTTGCCGATCGGCAAATATTTTTGGCAAATCCTGAACCAGATCAGTTTCAACCACAATGAGTTCATGCGAGGGTCGAACCCTGAGTGTATATAAACAGGATTCCAGAATGTCGTTCAGATCCTCCTCTCGTAAAAATGGTTCTATGGGTTTCGCATAATCCAAAATCTCGCGAGTGAGTCGTTCAATTCGACAGACATCTTCCTTCACCACTTTGCTGAAACGGGCTAAAAATTGATCATCGTCCTTTCGTTCAGGCGCTAAGTCCACAAAGGCCTTAATCGATGTTAAAGGATTTCGGATTTCGTGGGCCAATCCTCCCGCCATTGTCTCAAGAGAACGAAGTCGGTCAGTTCGGCGCACCAATGATTGAGAGTGCTTGAGCTCTTCATAGAGCAGTGCATTGTCCAGCGCCACGGAGGCTTCGTGGGCCAACGTGGTCAGCAATTCTAATTCTTGCGTCGTATACCTCTCACTGCTATTTTCCATCGGTCCAAATGCGCAAAAGCCGAGCAATCTGTTCTTGTTGACCAAGGGCAAACATACCTCGGTCTCAATTGTGGCAAGTTGTGCGATGATGGACTGTGACTCAGAATCTATCATGGATTTTTTTAATTCATCAACGACAAAGCTAGAAATCCCTTCTCTCCAACGGTCTTCTAACGCAGACGTCTGCCCCAGATCTATGCTTGAAAAATCAGTCAACGGTCTTCCAAAGCTGGAAACTGGTTGATAATCTCGGCTTCCTATCTTGCGTAAATATAATGTCCCCCATTGCAGTCCTAACGTTGGACAAATGGATTGGACAATCGTGGACGTCAAATCCTGTAACTCTAAAATGGAGACCAGCGATTTTGAGAAATTCACTATGGTCGTATATTGATCATATCGTTCTTTAAATAATGCTTTCGAGATAAATGTTTTCGCCTGCGTTTTTAATGAAGAAGCGCCAAATACCAGCAGGAGTAACACAAGCAGTTCTACGAGAGAATACCCGACATTAATGGACCCTAAATACCATTGTTGGCCGAGCAGGAGAATAGGAAAGGCGGGAAGGGCCACCAAAACAATGAGCAGGCTTGTGATAATGCCTCGTTCAAGCGCTGTTCCTAAATCAAGAAATCTATATCGAAGAAGGGTATACGCGACAACAGACGTATAGACGGTAATAAGGATCGCGCCATTTGGGGGGATATTGATGCCGTACCACAGTGGAAATGTCGTGAATCCTCCGATATGGGCAATACCAGAGCCAAGCGTGAGAAGAAAAAACCGTGATCGTTCACTTTCATGTCGTAGCAGCGCTCCTTGAAATAATAACCATGTTCCGTATATGGAAAGGACGCAAAACCCCAGAAGATAGAAGTGAAAAAATGGTCCTGGTGCAGGCCAATACGGGAAATTCCCCGTTGGATGAACATCTGCAACAAAATACGGCGTAAAGTTGACAAAGAAAAAGAATAGGCTCAGTCCCCACCCAAGTCGTAATAGCCATTTGTGGGCTTCTACCCGTCCCAATAAGGTCAGGACATGAAATAAGTAGGTAACAGGAAGAAAGATGGCACCGACCATTAAGAGCCGAACACAGAAAAGCGCTTCTTCCTGGGATGACGAAAGATGCCATGCCCAATATCCATAGCCCCACGTGGAAGCAGCTAAACAATAGAGAGCGTAGGCTTGATGTTTGAGATTTGACCTGTTTTTGCCAAAAACAAGAATCCCCGAGACCGTTGAGGCGAGACCAGTCAGAAGACCACTAAATGCGTAGAAATCCACGTATTACAATTGCGAGGTGATAGGGCTTGTCCGTTGTTTCTTTACTAGGAGCCTGTGGGACTTAGGGAATCGAGAGCGAAAAAGCGGCTAAGCGAGGTCAGATTTTGAGGATTTCGCCGGCCCATAGTGGGACTATGGTCCAAGAAATCAGTGAAATATGAACTGTTTAGACACTTTTACAGCCGATTCCTCCTAAGTCCGACAGGCTCCTAGAACCTATTGGACAATAAATCAGACAAGAAGTAAAGAACCTTGCGATTCGCAAAGTAGGGGAAGCAAGGCACGAGAGAAATCGCATCATACACAAATGATGGTTCGAGGATGAGAAGGCCCCGAGTCTCTCCTGAGTCATCCTGAGAGCAGCGAAGGATCTGAGCCCAGCCCAACGAGTCTATGGCGCAGCCAGATGCTTCGCGCTGCTCAGCATGACAATTCTATTGAGGGTATCTCCCACTAGGTCTTTTTTTGTCATCCTCAGAGGTTCAATGACTCAATCAGGATTCATCAGTTCAGAATGATGCTCAATGTAGAGGGTAGAGCCATATATTCTGCATGATCCAAGAAAAGCACGAGAGAGATCTCTATGCAGCTTGTTCAATAGACCACCGTAGATGATCTGATTCTGGTGATGGCAGGTTTTTTCGCATAACCCCTTGAGAATTACTTGTGGTCACGCAGGGTTTTTCTAAGACAATGAGATAGGCTTGATTTGCAAAGGTCGGATAGACGCCGACTGAAAGACATCCTAAAGAATCAAGATTGGTATTCCATTCCGTTTCATCAAAAAAACGAAATTGCCCGTCTTTCTCTGCTTGTCGAATCTTTCCATAGTTATGTAATAATTGGCGAGCTTCTTCTCGTTGCTCAGGTTGACCAGCACATGCAATGAGATTCTGGTAAATGCCGGAAAAGTCTCCATTAGGTTTTAAATTTGAGAGGACCATCCGACCACCGGGTGCGAGGACTCGATATAACTCCTGCAAGGCCACCTCTGGGTTATCGACATAACCCAGTACGAGATTTGACACAATTCGATCAAATTGATTGTCAGCAAATGGGAGTGTGTGTCGTAAATCGACTTGCGCCCAAGACAGCTGGAGATTTTCTGTACATGTAACCTGGCGTTGCTCTAATTCTTTCAGTATGTGCGTCATCTGAGCCTTAGCTTTTCTCAGTGCCTCAGGAACGAGGTCGACTCCGACATACCGGATGCATTCACCTCGCAACAGTTGAGGGCTATTCCTTGCTGCTTGCCATTCATGTAAAAAGAACAAGCCGGCGTTTCCATTTCCACAGCCAGCATCTAACACGTGCTGCCCCGAGGTAATAGGACCTAAGGCGTGAAACATATGATCCAATAATTTGACATAGTCGGGGCAGGTCGAAATCGACCGGAAATGTCCAAGATAATCTTGCCAAAAATTTGGCCCCACCTCTGTCATAGACTGTTGTTGCTGACTGGATTTTTCTTCTCGCTTCTGACGACCAAGGATGACACGATTGGGGTCCTTGATGACACTGTGTGGAGGTGTCACGTTTAATTGCTCATGGCATTGCTGAATGACGTATCGATAGGTCGCTTTGGCAGCTTTCGGATTTTCTTGGAGTCGATGGAGCGCATCAGGTACGACGAGGTGATTGACTAATCTTGAACCGAGAACATGAGACGTCGTGTGGATGTCTTGACGATCCACCCAGGCATCGCGTCCTGCAGAAACGAGGACAACCGGGGTAGTGAGGGATGCGACATCGTGTAGGGTACTGTCTAGAGTGGAAAATTGATTCTCGAATGCATCCTGTAAAAAGACGTTGCTAACGTTAAAGCCAAGGACATTAGCCGATTCGGGAAAGTGTCCGTCGCGATAGCCAGTAAATAAATCTTCCTGATGGACGATAGCCAAAGATTGTTGAACATCCATAATGCCCATAAGGGATATGAACAGTGAAACGGAAGGACATTCTGCCTCAGCTTTCATCGCAACACGTGAGGCCAAACTTGCGGCGATGCCGACAAGTGGTTGCATGGGCCAGCGCGTCTTGACATACCGAGTCACGGCTTGAAAGTCTTCTTTCATCGAGGTCAGAGAGATATCATAGTGCTCTCCATCGCTTTCTCCGACATGATTGGTATGGTCATACCGCATGACCTGAAATCCGTTACTCGCAAAGTAATAGGCTAAAGTCAGATAATCTCGTTTCGTTTCCCCATATCCAGGGGCAATGACGGCAACCGGTAAGGTTGAGAGATCGCTGTCTGTTGAATAATCATGATAGGCGATGATCGTGTGCCCATGAGCATTGAGGATTGACAATTTTGTACTCTGAATGTTTCCGATTGTAGAAATTTCTGCTGTGTGAGTACTGTTCTTGTGAGAAATTTCGTGGAGCGTCCTATTCATGAGATCCTGCGTCGTCGCTTCCACTTCGGAATATGCTATAGCGTCATCTTCAGTAACCTGCGCACATATAAAGCTCACTCGTTCCGTGTGCGAAGAATCCATCTTGGGCTCACGAGATGTTCTCATTATTGTCTGTGAGGAATGTGCTTGAACGATGATTCTCGTCACTCCTTCCCAGGCAGAGGATCCTGAGTGGACACACACGCGTTGAATAATGCCCTCTTGTAGGTGTGCGTGGAAGAGAGGTGTAATCCCAAAACACTGGAAAAGGATTTTGTGTCCTGTTTTGACCGGAGGAAATCCTTGAATCTGTAACTCAAAGGATTCGGCATTGAATGCGTGTATCTGACCTTCCCAATTGCCGCCGAAACAATTGAAATACAATGGGATGTGAGAATTCTTCTGTGACGTATGGAACAAGGTTGGTGCAGACGAAGATGATTCGTCTGTGCTCCAGATCTTTGTTCTTGAAAATACAGA
>QIMB01000458.1 GCA_003233615.1 Nitrospirota bacterium | reverse complement strand
GGTTTTGTTGATATTGAAGGTTTTGATCAACTGTAACGAATACATCAAAATCGTTTTCAATTCTTGTCAGGAGCTCTCCATTATCTAGACCAGAGAGTCGCAATTGTTGAACTGTTGAGACCTGAGACGGGAAATCGCTTGCCAATCGTCGAGGGACACACTCGTCTAACAAGATTCTCACGCTGTCAACTGTACTTTGATGAAGGCTTCCTTAGCAGTTTCGAGTGCGACGATGACTTGTTCGCGGGTGACAGTAGGAAAGTCTTCAAGAAAGGTATCGATCGAATCTCCAGCTTCCAGGTAATCTATCAAGGATTGAAATGGAACTCTGGTTCCCGTAAAGACCGGGGTGCCGCCTAAAACATTTTTTGAGGAGGTGATGAGGTGATCCATGATGTCCATCATATAGTGGATTTAGCTGTTAATACAACCATGGATTTTTGTTTTGCGCCTGGTGTTTTCAATTAGGATAGAAACGGGTCTGTTGTTGAAAGTTTTCCTGGTTGATGAAAGAGGGCCTTGTTTGAGGAACAGGTTAGTGAGGTCGTTCGGAGTCGGGTTGTTCATTTTCCAGTAACTCAAGCAGTACCTGGACTCGGCGTGCCATCTGTTCTTCAGGCTCCTGCTCATACACACTCAAAAGATTTCTGAGCATGCGGGCTAAAATGGTCGGTGTTGAACTCTTTTTCAAGAATTGCGGGTCATAATCCAAGCCAGAGGCGGTGATAAACTGCTCGCAGTCTTTCTCCCGGATGAGCGTGCCGCCATTGAAACAATCGACGAATTGTTCAGGTGTCTCACCTTCTAGCTTGACGAGAAAATGCCCTGGCATTCCCACGCCGACGACTGGCAGACCCAGTCGCTTTCCCACAAACACATACAGTGCTGATAAGCTAATCGGAATCCCTTGGCGGGTTTCAATAACACGATTTAAGTAGCTGTTATCTGCATCGTAGTACTGCGTCCGATTTCCCGAAAACCCCTTATCTTTAAACAAGAACGTACTGAGGAGGCGTGCCGCTTTTTCAGATGGAGAATCAGTGGTATGCCACTTGGTGCGAAATTCATCGGCCAGCTGATCAAGGGAATCGACATAATGCGGAATGGAGAGATCCGGGTACGCTAACTTGGCAATGAGAAAGGCCCCATACTCCCAATCCTCTTTGCGCGCACTGTGAGAGACAAATCTCTGGAATTCATCGTGTAATTGGCCAAAGCGAATTCCATCTTTGATGAAGGCGATTCGTGGTTCTAATGTGGCATCATCCTTCCCGGCTTGGTCGAGAAAGGGGACAACGCTTGGACCGAGACATGACAGTTGGTCTTGGATGGTACGGGCGACCTGTTCGTTTGGATCAGACAGTAAACGAAGCAGTGCGTGGATGGTGCTATCTGGAGGAAGCAAGGGTGATAATTATTCGACAGCAGATGTTCGTCGTTAGAAAATCATGGAGAGCCGTTCGTGGCTCTTTTGAAATGAAATAGAGGTTTACCCGACCGACCGCTTAAAGGCTTTTGCTCCACCATAGAGACACAGCGCATCAAACGCGACCAGGACCACGAGCGCCATGCCAACTTGTGGGAGTGCTTGACTCCAACCTGAGATGATGAGGGGACGCACGGCATCGATCACCCACGTCATGGGATTAAAGAAAGCCAAGGCTTGCATCCAACCGGGCATGGCCCCTAATGGCACTAAGGCGGAACTGAGAAAGATCATAGGTAGCGAAAGAAAGCCCAAGACAGAGAAGAAGTCTCCGTGAGTTTTGACGGTAAAGGCCATGGCCATTGAAATGGCTGTCAATCCAACTCCAAATAACATGCCGATAATGAGAATGACTGCGATACCCAAAATGCCGGTTTCCGGGCTGACGCCAAAGAGAAACGCAACGGCCAAGATAACAAGGATTTGCATTCCCGTGATGGCCATGACAAAGAGGAAGCGGCTAAGAATGACTGAGGAGCGGCGAATGGGTGTGGACATCAAACGTTCGAGAAATCCGTTTTCTTTATCAAACAGCAAGTCGATTCCCCCGGCTAATCCATTGTTGAGCACAGTCATCACGACGACACCAGCGGCAAGAAAACTCATATAGTTTGGTGCTTGGAGAAGCTGGATATCAGCTGCTTTTTGGAATAAGTTGCCAAAGAAAATTAGCCAAAAAATCATCGGCTGAGCCAGGGTAAACAGCATACTGAATTTTTCCCGGCTGAGTCGCTTGACCCAACGATTGGTGAGGGCAAGCACCTCCCGTATTTGTTCATTCATAGCTAATTGGTTCCCAAGAAATTAGATAAAGCAGTGCGAAGAAAAAGGGAAGGCTTATCTTCTTCTCATTCTGTCTTTTTTGCGTCTCACTCCTACCTTCTCACTTCAGTCTGTGGGTTCAGGGGGTTCGTTGGTGAGAGAACGTCCCGTGTGTGCTACAAACACGTCATCTAACCGGGGTCGATGATATTCAATGCCATCTAACCGACAGCCTGCAACAGAATTTGTTGTTTCCATAATGGCAGGCAGGGCTTTTTCAGGACCATCCACCCGAATGTCGAGACCACTTTCCCTTGTCTGGATGGCTCGTACGAATGGTAATCTCTGAAGGGCCGTGGTGAGTTGTTCCAGTATTTCTGGGGTTGCATCAATGAGGGTCAACCAAATTCCGTCTCCCCCCAGACTGGCTTTGAGGTCTTTAGGAGAACCTGTCACCCGGATTTCTCCGTGATCCATAATAGCTATTCGATCACAGAGTTGATCGGCTTCGTCTAAATAATTCGTGGTGATCACAATGGTCATGCCCTGCTGCTGTAATTTCCGAATATGTTCCCAAATATTCAGTCGGCTTTGGACATCCAACCCCAGAGTGGGTTCATCAAGAAAGAGAATTTTCGGATGCGGGAGTAACCCGCAGGCGATATCCAGTTTCCGCTTCATGCCCCCTGAGTAGCCTTTCGCCACTCGATCCGCATCGTTTTCCAGCCCCACAAGCTTCAAGAGAGAGTCGATGCGGGCCAACGCCTCGTGCTTGGGTAAATGATAGAGTTCGGCAAAGAGCAGCAGGTGTTCTCGTCCTGTCAAAAATCGATCAATGGCACGTTCCTGCGCCACATACCCGATGAGTCGGCGAACAGTATCGGCTTCTT
Organism: Nitrospirota bacterium; assembly: GCA_003233615.1. Taxonomy (GTDB): domain Bacteria; phylum Nitrospirota; class Nitrospiria; order Nitrospirales; family UBA8639; genus Nitrospira_E. Next base: position 14,763 of record QIMB01000458.1, on the reverse strand, counting down.
TGACAACATCGTGTCCGAGGATAGTCGCGGTACCTGTTGTTGGACGAAGTGTGGTAATCAGGATTCGGAGCGTCGTACTCTTTCCTGCTCCGTTTGGCCCTAATAGCCCGAAGATCTCTCCATGCTGCACGGACAACGAAAGATTTTTGACTGCATGGACAGAATCATAAACTTTGCCGAGATTAGAGACTTCAATGGCAGCAGGAGTGGACATATGCATTAGCCCTGTGTCGTTTGGAGGTCGGCGAGGTTGAAACGAATTAAATCGATAAGCCGTCGCGCCTGCTGTGGTAGGTCATCAGACTCGAGCAAGAACTGTTTTTCATGGGGCGTCAGGTCAAGCCCGGCCGAGAGATTATGGACAAGAATCGAATCCGTGAGTGTGGCAGAACTCAGAATGTCACAGAGCTCGTGGGCTTTCTTGGAGGTGAGATACTCCTGCGCGGTTTTTTCAAGATGACGACGAACCTCAGACGACAATGATACAGACGTGTCAGGCCCATGTGGAGTTATCCGGGCTTGTCGATAATGTGTCATCACCGTCTGTTCTTGATAGGTACATCGATGTAATCCTTGCAAGACAATGTTATAGCGACCATCCGATAGTGCATGTAAACTAATGATCCGCCCCACACACCCGATCGAGTGAATAGGCGGGGCTTCTTCGTATTGGTCTTCCCACCCATCTTTTAAGAGGGCCATGCCAATACACTGCCCGTTCTTTGAGGCCTCTTGAATCATTTCTTTATAGCGTGGCTCAAAGATGTGGAGAGGTAAATAGGTTTGCGGGAAAAATACAACTGTCGGGAGCGGAAAGATCGGGACAATGTCCGGCACAGGAAAAGCCTCGGGCTCCGTTGAAGAAAATTGCAAAGACATGCGGTACGATAGCCGAGGATTTTCTTGAAAGTCAACGTCTGGTCCTCTCAAAACCATGATTGACAAAATGTGGAAAGGCTTGTGGGACTAGGGATTTGTGCGCTTTCGGGTATCGTGGTATAAACCTGGAAACCTCAGCTGGGTCACGAAAGTCTGCATACGCTCTTCACGCACCTAGGAAATTCAAAAGCCTCTCATCACGAAGAAGGTGACCACGAATTTTTTGAATTCCCTATGCACGTAAACATTTCATACAGCTTTTTCGCGTCCAACTGCCGTCTCTAGGATACACGACCGGATGATACGAGCAATCCTTGTGGTGGTGGTGATGTGTTTCATACACACAGAGGTTTGCGCGACTGATTCTTCTCCTTCCACGTCCCGGTTTTCTGCGGCAAAACCCGGGTATGTCTATGCCTTTCCTCGTGATCACGGGAGCCATGAACATTTTCAGACCGAATGGTGGTATTTTACCGGGCACCTGCGGAGTTCGAATGGGCACCGTTTCGGGTATGAGCTGACTTTTTTCCGTCGTGGAATTGACTCGCCCCATGTCTGGAATAATCCATCTGAATGGGCTATTCGGCATCTCTACTTCGCGCATTTTGCATTAACGGACGAAAAGGCCGATCAATTTCTGGTGGCAGAAAAAATGAGTCGGGCTGGCATTGGCAAAGCGGGAGCTCGGTCCAATGTCATGGATGTCTGGATCGATCAGTGGCATGTGAACGCCTTGAGCCCAGATCATCGACAATTTCATCTTCAAGCCAAGGACGAAGCATTTTCCATCGACCTCATAGTTGAATCACAAAAGACTCCGGTGATACATGGGGAGCACGGAGTAAGCTACAAAGGCCCACAGCCCGAGCAGACGTCTCATTATTATTCCCTGACACGTCTCCACACCACTGGATCGGTTCGGGTCGGTGATACAACGATGACCGTTGAGGGTCTAAGCTGGATGGATCATGAATTTGGTTCTGGCGATTTGGCAGACCATTTAGTCGGTTGGGATTGGTTCAGTCTTCAACTCGACAATAATCATGAAATTATGGCGTATGGCTTACGTCGAGCGGACGGAACGTTTGATTCCGCGTCGAGCGGGACATTTGTGTTACCCGATGGATCTTCGAAGTCATTAACTCTTCAAGACTTGCAGATCTCCGTCAATCGCCACTGGACTAGTCCTGTGAGCGGAGCTCGCTATCCCCATCATTGGACCTTTTCTATTCCAGGTGAAGACATTGTGTTATCACTCTCTCCGCGCATGGCCAATCAAGAACTGGTGACGGCACGGAGTACCGGGGTGACCTATTGGGAAGGCGCTGTCGAGGTGACGGGACAATGGAAGGGCCAAGATATTCATGGACAAGGTTACGTGGAACTGACTGGTTATGCTGAGCCGTATGGCGGGAGAAGGGAACAGTAAGAAGTGAGACGCAAGGAAGAAGAAAAACTTGTCGTGTGCCCTCGCCGTTTTCCGTGGAGCTCCACTCCTTACTTTCCACTTTCCACTTTGATCCTTTGTCTATTTCTGGCTCTCACAGCCTGTGGCCAGCATAGTGATACCATTGTGTCGATCGCTCTTCATCCGACCAAGCCAAACATCATCTATATCGCGACCGATGAGGCCGTCTATAAATCCAGTGATACAGGGACAACCTGGACACGTTTTGCAGGGGAACTGTCGCGAACTCGAGTGATTAGTTTAGCCATTGATCCAACATTATCGGCGACGGTGTTCGCTGGAACAATGGGCGATGGGACATACAAAACACCGGATGGAGGGAGAACATGGCATCGATTCAGTTCCGGCATTCAAAAGGGGACAATTTCGTCTGTCGTGAATCAAGTGATTTTCAATCCCCTAGGAACCGACATGGTCTATGCCGCAACCACAGTTGGTGTATTTCGCAGTCTTGATGGCGGCCGTAATTGGGTGGAACGGATGAATGGGATGACCGAAATAAATTTTGTGGTCGCTCTGGCAATGGACCCTCAACGTCCGAACGTGTTGTATGCCGGAACGACAGGGGGGGTGTACCGCACGATCAATGCCACAGAGAGTTGGGAAAAGACAACTCGTGGGATGATCGCGGCCGATGCCAAGTTAGCCTCCATGGCGTTGGGGGTCAATGGATTAGCCGTCGATCCGACAAATAGCAATATTGTGTATGCAGGGACTACGAAGGGGTTGTATAAATCTCTGGACCAAGGGGAGCATTGGATCAAGATTGAGGGAAGTATTCAAGATTCCTATGTCAGTGCTATTCAAGTGGATCCCTCCCAACCTTCCACGCTGTATTTGGCGACAAGTGACCGGGTGCAAAAAAGTGAAGATTCTGGAGCCACATGGCAACCTAAAACTCATGGTTTAGAAGCAAGGAGTATTCGTAGCCTACAGATTAGTCCTAGCGACTCTCAGGTGGTCTATGTTGGGACCAACGGCGGAGGCCTCTATCGAAGTGCTGATGCCGGCGAATCGTGGACGCGTCTTCCCCTCACCCTCGCCTCTTCTTCATAAAACATTCATTCAATTCAAAGGGACATTCCTAAGGATACGATTCTTTATGAATCTATCCATGAATTAGGGAGGAGGAAGTAGAGGTCTATCATCAGACGACCGCCATATGTCGGACCAAAGTCTTTGTTGCCAAGCTGATCATTCCAGGATTCAAAGGTAAAGGGGTGGACACGAAACGCCAACGTCCAAAATTGTTCTCCTAGTGAAACCCCCTGATCATCGTTGAAAATTCCAGAACCAAATGTTGCCCCAGCCTCAATTTCCATCCAAGGCCGAAGTGTGCCAGGAGTATACCACCCATAACTGATAGACCCCTGTGCGGTATAGACGGTATTGGCCAGGTCATGAAAGGCTGCACCCGTAAAGATTCGCCCGGCTCTCACCATGCCGGACACACGCATAGGTCTGACAAGACAACCAAACCAATTCTCAACAGGAGTCACCATTCGTTCAAAGGTGTGCAGCGGCGACCAACGTCGGACACCGCCACGAGCAAAGACTTCATGATACAAGCTGCCAGTTTGTCCGCCTCCACTGAGAAAGACTAATCGCTTCTGTTCTGCAACTTCCCACCAACGGGTGATGGAGCTGGCAATGGCAAAGTCTGTTTGATTCCGTTTCTCTTCAACAGGAACTTGAGGAATACCCCAGATGCTGTCATGAATGAGATCATTTTGAAGCCATTCCGTGGGTTGATTCCGAGTGGGTCCTATTCCAATGGTGAAATTTGTACTCCAGTCCGGCCAATGGCTGATCCAATGCTCGGTCCAGCTCATCGTGATGAGATTTAACCCTATTGTTTCCTTGATGTCATTAAATCGTTCACCTTCTGCGTTGAATTCTGTAAAGCGAAAAATCGAAAGCCCAGTCGTGAGTGTAGGTTCCTGGTCAGGATACCCCAGAGCTCCCCAGTGGATGCCAGGTGCCGGAGTTTCAGCAAACACGGGAGCTATGCGGATCCAACAACTTACAGACGCCATACACACAATGGCCAAGAAGAAATGAAGTGATCTCATACAAGAGCTGCTGAATAATAGGATCGTTTAGAAGCTGAAATTACCACTCATTGTTTGTAAACCTAAAAGCGGCAGTTGAGCGCAAAAAGCTGTGCAAGCAATTGCTGTGCATAGAGAATGTACGCATTGCGAGGTCACCGTGTAGGTGATGAGTCATTTTTTGCATTTTCTAGGTGCATCAAGGGGTTGCACAGACTTTCGTGATCTCACTGCTGTTTTTAGGTAAAACAAGTGTGTTGTCTAAAAACCAACATTCTGATAATCATGAAACGGCCTTATTGAAATAATCAGAGAAGTGATGAACTATGTAAACGATCAGCCTTTTTTTCGCTGACGAGAGGGAAAGGAGAAATTAGGGAGAGATGGCTTCGTTAACCTTCACGACAAGTTCGCGAAAATTACATGGCTTGTCAATGATGGCATAAGCGCCAAGATCCATAGCTTTGAGTTTGTCTTTTTCTTGGATGACTCCGCTTAGCATAATGACGCGAGGCGTATGTCCATTGAGTGTATGTTGTACTTTTTCGAGCAGGCGCAGTCCATTCATAATAGGCATGTAGTAATCGACAAGGATCAAATCAGTGTGATTGTCTTTCAGCCATTCCAGCGCAGAAAGGCCATTTTCAGATTCCGTACATTCAAACCCTGATGACTCCAATACGCCACGGACGGTATGGCGAACTGCCGGTTCGTCATCAACGATCAGAACATGCCGTTTCATTAGGGAATCATTGTCTGACATCACGAATGATCTCTAGTAACGTTACACGACTATCAAAAAAATTTCCTGGAATTGGTTTGTCATACTCACGTATTCAAAGGTCCTTGCTAGGTTATGCATTGCACATACGTCGTATGCCTTAGGGAATACCCTCACCATATATTTTGTGGTGTCATTGATTCAATAACACAAGGTGTCCTGAATGGGCAAAAAAACATGCCGGAGCCTTTCGGAAGGGTCCGTTGTATGTAATCCTTCAAGGGAAAAACGAGAGTTGTTCTACGTCTGCAGCCTAGGAGGCACTTTTGGAGTGAAACGATTCAGACAATTGAGATTGGACGGTCTCATACAACGGTGTTCCTGGAAGCAATTCCACGCTGGGCAAGCCTAAATGAATGGCCTGGCGAACGACGAGACGAGCAAGGCGCATGCGGGGAAGGATGTGTGAAGGAAACACCTCTTGCAGCATCGCAAAGGTGCTAGGGGGGATTTTCACTGTAAATGGATCCCCGTCAGGAGAAGAAAAAATAAAGTAATCAACGTTGGAATGTCCAACTCGGTAGGTCAACTTGAACGCGAGATTAGAGGGTTGCAGGGAGTTGCCTGATGAAGGAAATTGTTGAAACGTCCTTTCCGCAACGTCCAGGCTAACTCCAGAAGGAAGGCCTTCCAGCCATTCTGGCATGCCTGAGTGTTCACGATGACAATAGCCCTCGGAAGTTTGAGCCACTCGCCACGTCACATTCTCATTCACAAAAGAAAGAATTCGTAAAGGCATATATTGGAAAGAGGCTGAGTGAACACATACTACGAGCCAAACAGCTGAACATCACGTATAGCTGTCCGAACCACTTTTCAAATTGTCAGCACTCCATATTACAATATGGCAGAATATTTGACCATGTTCTACAATAATGCGCAGGATAAAAGTATGCAATTGTTTTATTGATCGCGAGAGAACACGGTGTGGCGAAGAAGGGGCACGATATGGAATACAGGTTTCTGCATGGAGCAATGATGAAGGCTATCATATTAGGAGTATTCAGTGTACTGCTTGGGTGTGCGAGTACTCCCACTGAACACAAAACATTCACAGGAGAAGGATTTCAGACGTCCTTGCCTCCTGCGGGCACACGAGTTGTCGTATGGGGGAATCATTCGGGAGCCGTCGCGCGCACATTAGGATGGTTGCATGACCATCATATACTGGGTGTAGATCCCGCTTGGATTGAAAAAGAGCTGGAGGTACCAGGCTCTGTTCCTCGAACAGAAATTGGCAATAAAGCGCAACTGTTGGCAGCAGCACGGTTGGCAGGAGTTCCGTTTATTGTATCCACACAGGTGGAACACAGCCAGTTTGGGCAGGAGTTTGATCTCATGAGTTTTGGCTATACTCGCACGAAAGTCATTGAAGTGGGAGTTCGAGGCATGAATACCGAAACTGGGAATGTCGTCTTTAGTGCGAAGGCATGGAGTTCAGAGCCAGTGGTCGACTCTGTACAAGTTGTGCAAGATCTCACGACATTCGCCTTACAAAAAGCTTGGAATGAACCAGACCGTGTATTTCCGCTCCAAAAGCAAAAAGACGTGGCCGAGAAAAAGCGATACCAAGAACAGGTGACAGTCGTGACGTCTTATGCAGATGAGATACCGCTTGAAGACGAAATATTGCAATCTGAAACGGTGGAGTCTTTGCCATCTCACAAAGAACCTTCCTTGGGACTTCACATTGCTAGTGGAGTGCTCTCCATCGTGTATACACCTTTCAAAATCGTTTATGCGGGATTAGGAGGATTGATGGGAAGCTTGGCGTATCTTGTGACCGCTGGCAATGAACGCACGGCTCAGTCTATTTGGGATGCCAGTTTGTATGGAACATATTGGATCACAGCGAAGCATTTACAAGGTGAAGAAGCCATCCAATTCAAAGGTGGACCGTCAAGTTGATCCTCTCGATCACGCTCATTTTCGTGAAGCCATGGCTTTGAACGTGAGGGCTGAGTATTCTCGTCTTTCTCCAATGAGCAACGGCACACTTTCGAAATTGTTAGGCCAGGTATGCATCCTGCCAGTTCCAATACGAAATCTGAGCCGCTGAACATGCAGTCGCCACTGCCCCGACATGTTCTTCCCCGACTCGCATCTGAAATAACGAACACACTTCCCCTTGATCGTGTTGCTTCCTCCGCAACATCCCAACCTCGCATTTCTCAGGATCAATCATCAGTTCACATTGAGCTAAACCCCCTGTAATGCCTTGCCCTTGCATCTTGAGATACGCTTCTTTGCACGTCCAAAAGCCAAAGAATTGATGAGTTCGTTCTCTTGGTGGGAGGGACGCTAAATACGCGGACTCCTGTGCAGAAAAATATCGTTCGGCAATATCACCATCATGAATTTTTCGATCGATCCATTCCACATCAATGCCAACGGCATGCTGGCGGGCGAACGCGATCACGGCCATCCCTCGTGTATGTGACACATTAAATTGAATGGGAATGGAGGAAGGCATTATCAATTTTGGCTTCCCGTGTGCCTGAGTCTCAAAATGAATCTGAGCAGTCGGGATGCCCACATAGTGACTCAACAACATCCGAAGGATACCTCGAGTCACAAGGAATTGATATTGAGGGTGAGGGGATCGATATCGATCAGCTCTAGTGAGTTCATCCTCAGAGAGATAGCATCGAAACCGAGCGGCTCGTTCAGCAGAATCGTTGAGCGATGCTTGCCAAACATGCACGGATCCTGGTGCCAGGCTATGAAACACATCGGGGGGAGGAGAACCCCAGTGAGTGGTAACAGACATCGCGTTAGGACGTGGGTGAAAAAGACGTGAACAAATTTGCAACAAGATTTGGGTTAGATTGAGACGGAACGATTGAGGACGGTTTTGTCAACTTAACTTGCTGCAAACACAATGAAACGGTTTCCGCACGCCGCTTATGCACACACCGATTCCTTCCATACCTGAAACGATTGCGTGCGCCATATTCGATAGTTGACCGCCTGCATGAGATGGCGGCCAAGGCGAAAAAGATTTTGCGTGAGGCCATGGAGCGTCAAAAACCGTTGAGCCTGTGTCGATGAAGCAAAGCCGCGCATGTGATATTCTTGTTGGCGCGTCGGTTGATGCGAGACTTCGACGCGGTTGTTGGCATAGACCGTATTGATATGCTCGACCGTCGGCATGACCGCTCGATGAGCGGCGTCATAGCTTTTCAGTTTATCCGTGTAGAGCCAACGGGGTTCGCCCCCTTGGCCTTTCAACAAGCGGCGAAAGAAGCGCACGGCGGCTTTCTTGTTCCGTCGTTGTTGCACAAGGATATCAATGGTGTCTCCATCTTGATCGACCGCACGCCAGAGATACTGATGCTCCCCGTGAATGGTAATGACCGCTTCATCGAGGTGCCAGGCATCGCCCAATTGGCCTTGCCGCTTTTTCAGTTTGCGCACATAGGCCGGCCCAAACTTCAGGCACCAGCGTCGTATCGATTCGTAGGTCACAATGATGCCGCGTTCGGCGAGGAGTTCTTCGACTTCACGAAAGCTCAAACAGAATCGATGATACAGCCACACAGCGTGACTGATAATTGCAGAAGGGAATCGATGCCGTTGGTAGTTGATGGGTGTGGTCTTCATACCGGGCAGTCTGCCAAATATGAGCTAATGTGACAATACCAGCAGGTGGATACCACAACTATGGGGCACACACCATGAAGCATCAACACACGATAACGTGCATCAATACAAGAAATAGGATTGTAAAGGATGCGACATTCTGTGGACGAGCCAGGCTGGCAAGCGTTACCATCTCCTGTTAATAGAAATGATGCGAGCGCATACTCAACCAATACCGTACAGTTCCTGACGCAGGCTATCGGGAAGAACATTTTTGCTTCTGGTAACCAAGCCACGAGGTTTCATAGAAAGTAGTGACGCGGTGACATATAAGGGTTCAACTGTTCGACAGGTTCCACGTGTGATATTTGCACTCTTATTCTGTGCCTTAGTATTTCTGGGAGTCGACCAATCCGCTCAAGCGCAACATGAGTCTACTGAAGGGCGCATAAACGTCGTCCTCAAGGACTTTCGAGTGCGTCCCAACATCACAGAAGTCAAAGCCGGGAGGCTCACTTTCAGTGTTATGAATGAGGGAGTGAGTATGCACGAGCTGGTGATTTCCCGAACGGACCTTGATCCAGCGGCACTTCCACGCAAAGAAGCCAAGAAACCACATGCTATGTCCACGGAGTATCTTGTGAATGAAGACGATCTGCGAATTGAAACCATTGATGAAATTGAGGAATTCCCAGCGGGCACGAGCCAGAAGAAAACAGTATTCTTGAATCCAGGGCACTATGTGCTGTTCTGTAACATCCCAGGGCATTATGACAAAGGAATGTATGCCCCATTACACGTCATGCCAAAATGAGACTGCGCGTTGAATTCCAACGATATGGATTCGAGTAACTTAATACCTCGTGTACTTGAAATAGCGGAACTTGGTGCTCCTGTTATACGAGCGCGAGCTACTGAAGTCACAAACATTCGTGACCCTCAACTTCAAGCCTTTATCGATGACCTGTTGGCCACCGTTGCAGATGAGAGCGGCATGGGCATTGCCGCACCACAAGTCTCTGAATCTCAACGGATCATTGTTCTTTCACCACAGCCTAATGCCCGGTATCCTTACGCACCAACTATGGAACCAACAGTCATGATTAACCCTGAAATGCTCTGGGCTTCCTCAGAAATAGGAAAAGACTGGGAAGGCTGCCTTACAGTGCCTGGCATTCGAGGACTGGTTCCACGGTATCAGGCTATTCGCATCCGCTATCACACACGTCAAGACGCCATAGTCGAAACCACTTATGAGGGGTTTCTGGCTCGCGTCTTTCAACATGAAGTAGATCATTTGGACGGCGTGGTGTTTCTCGACCGCGTAGAATCGACCAAAGATCTCGTCACCGAAAAAGAATGGCAGAGAATGATTGCTCAACGCCATCAACCGTGATCATCTAACACCAGAGTCAAGCAGCTTCTTTTCGCATATCATTATTAGGTTGACATTTTTCCTTGAATTTGAGGTAATCGGATTCGTTATGTCAGCTACGCGCTATACATCATAGCTGTAATGAGAATCAGCCTATGAATGCTCAACACCTCGTAAGCCGTATACGGAATCGACCTAAATATGAGGGTACCTCGACCACGTTAATTGGCTTCGAAAGGAGGCAACGATGCAATTACACAAGCTCACAGTAGGCCCCATCGTTGGTGAAACGACACAGAATCGTACGAGGATTTGGGGGCGTGGAGAAGCGCATGTGATTGATGACCAGCCTCGCCGGTGTTTTGGAGCTATCAGGCACCGAAAACAGGGAGCCCCTTCATGGAGTCGAACCCAGATTATCAAAATGAATCCTAATTTTGACCTCACTGGCTTAGCGATTCTTGATCGATTGACACCAGAAACACACTACGAATACCAAATGGGATTTTTCTTTTCGGAAGGAGAAATGGGAGAGGTAGAATTCCGTAATTCAGACTGGACAGATGTCAGCGAAGGACACTTTTTAACCGCCAGTGGTAATGACAGAAAACCACGCACACTTGTCATTGGTTCCTGTCGCTACCTGCTGAAAACCTTTCTTGGTAATTTTTTCGACAATCGCGGAGACAAGACCTTTCGTTCTATTCTCAAACAAATCAACTCTGGGACAGAAATCCACCAGCTCATTATGATGGGCGACCAAATTTATGCTGATGATTTGAATGTCTTTAATCAAGATAAAACCATAGCCCAGTTTTACCAACGCTACCGTGACGCGTTTTCTCAGAAACACCTTCGGAAACTAATGAGCCGGATCCCGACCTACATGACTCTTGACGATCATGAGATCGAAGATAATTGGCCGAGCAAGGCCAACGAACAAGATTGGAAAACTCTTTTTCCCAATGCGATTCACGCCTACCAAACGTACCAGCTGAGCCATAGTCCAACCATCCCAGTCCGTGGCCGACGGTTAGTTGGAACACTTAACCGCCTCTGGTACAAATATTCTGACGGTTGCTGCGACATTTTTGTCACTGATTCTCGAACCGAACGATACTGCAACCCTGATGGACAATCAGGAATACTCGGGCCAGAACAGATCCGCAGCCTGAAACGGTGGCTGAAGGATGGCTCTGGCCGAGTCAAGATCATTGTGACTTCAGTTCCCTTCGTCCCGGATTCTGCGTCCGATGAATCCCAAGACAAATGGGCTGGATTTCAAAGGCAGCGCATTGAATTGCTTGAACACATTGAACGCCATCAGATTAAAAAAGTCGTATTTTTTTCGGGAGATGTCCATGCATCTCTGTCAATTGAACTGATCTCGCCATCGAGGCTCAAGATTGTGTCCGTGGTCTCTTCGGCATTTTTCTGGCCATACCCCCATCCATCATCGAGCCATTTCCGAACGACCAGGACCATTGACGGCGGTCGTGCCGGCCAGTTCCGCCTCGCAAATTCGAGTCGTGTCATTGGTGATGACAACTTCACAAAGATCAACATCAGTCCCAATCAAATTGAAGTCGAAGTATTTGAACGAAAGGGAAAGCGCCGAGCTGGTAAGGTACATCAGTTTTAAACAGAACAGTTTTCTTATTGCCAGCATGATCAGTTCTTTTTTCTCGACTGTGCTATGAAGGATCGCACTTCTCACATTGAGGAACGCCCAGACTCACTTCGTTTCTTCCCAGGACAGAGAAATATGACATTCTCCTAGTTTTTGATCGACTTGGTTTATTCAATAGTCCTTCCCTTAGTATTCCAAAGTAATGTCACAGCTTGATTTCCTCTACTGCTGCTTCCAACACAAGAACTATATACTGTAATTATAAATTGACATAAAGACATTTATACAATTACAGTTCCACATTAAAATCGTAAATTTTTAATGGATCCCAATCACACAAATCAAACCTACTAGTGATGGCGCGGCGTTGCCATTGTAAGTTTGGCTCTCCTTATCGGAAGCATTCCCGAAATTGTCTGGGGCTCAATTGACCCTCGACCCAGTCAACAAACCTCAGAAAAAGCCAGTCTTCCCTTTCCGTATGGATTAAAAAAACGAATCAACACAACCTCACCACCACTCCAGGAATCTGCCGATGCCGTGCTTATTCGAAAAAAGGAATGGCAATGGCATCGTTATCTCAAGAATGCATTGAAACTCCCGGATTGGATTGATCTAGGACTGGAGCATCGAACACGCTTCGAAGTGTATGATCATCCTTGGCGATCCATCCAGCCCTTAGGCCGAACGGATCCCCAAATTCAACAACGGTCCAGGGTGCGGTTTGGCTTGAACGGGGGAGCATCCAAATTTTTATTTGAAGGGCAGGATTCCCGGGTTCATCTTAGTGATCTCAGTACATTTGATTTTCTCAACACAGGCATCAGGAATGAATTTGATATTTTGCAATTATTCATATCCGTGACAGCAAAAAACGTTTTCGGAACGGGGCTCCGCACAGACCTGCATGTTGGGCGACTCACCATGGATTTTGGGCGACGCCGGTTGATTGCCCGGAATGATTTTCGGAATACCACGAACGCATTCGATGGCCTGCACTGGCAATTGGCCAAAGACAACGTCTGGCGGGTTCGTGCGTTTCTGGTCGAACCGGTGATACGAGACCAAGTTCAGCTCGACGAGCAATCGAAACGGTTTGTATTCTGGGGGGCTTATGTTGAAGCGAATCACGTACCGTGGGTACGCCTCAATGCCTATTATTTCGGGCTGAATGACCAACGATTCTCGACGCTGGGCTTACAACGAACACATTCCACGTTTGGATTACGCCTCTATAAAAATCCGAAAAAAGCCCGGATGGATTATGAAATCGAGAGTGTCTGGCAGACAGGAAAACTGGGCAATACGGACCACTTCGCGCACTTTCAACATATTGATCTTGGCTATAGCTTCGATTTCCCATGGTCGCCACGATTTCTGATTCACTACGACTATGCCAGTGGAGACCGGAATCCGACCGATAGCCAGTCCTCAGGCTTCGATACGCTCTTTGGCGCCAGGCGGTTTGAGTATGGGGCCACCGGCAATTTCGGACCGTTTTTCCGATCAAATATCAGTTCCCCGGGATGGAGAGTGACTGTCGTCCCAGCCAAGGGATGGAAATTCCAGTTGAAGCAACGGTTCTGGTATCTCGCTACCTCGCGCGGAGCCTTTGCCGGAAGCGGACTTCGTGATGGCACCGGCAAGTCTGGAAATTATCTTGGACATGATGTCGAAGTACAGGTGCAATGGAAAGCGAATGATAATATAGAATTCGATGTCGGCTATGATCACTGGTTCAAAGGCAGTTATTTCGATCGGCTTCCGGCCAGGGCGGGGCTGCCACCTGGTGGCAATAAAGACACCGATTACTTCTACATCCTCACCAAGTTTAGGCTTTGAGTGAAAAAACTTGAGCAGATTCGCGCCCAAATTTGGGCCAAATTTGGACGGAACGATTGAGGAAAAATCGAGGCATAGCAGAGCTATGGTGAGTTTTTTTCGATTGAGGCGCGTTCAAAGATGGGATGCGAAATGTCCAAGTTATTTTCACTCAAAGCCTTAGATTATAGAAAATTCATACTGGAGCCTGTTGTATATTTCACTTCTAATGGCACATAAATGCTTGATAGACAATCGACGTCAGCAGCCAAGGGAATGTTCCAAAAAAGTCCGTCCAGCAAGGCCGCAGCCTGTTTGACGCGCAGAGCGTACCCTCAGTACGTGAGCACGACAAAAGGGCGAGAACGCCGCTGGCGGCTTTTTTCAACATTCCCAACTGGAGAATGTTCATGATTACAAGAATACATATATTTGCCCTTCTAATCTTTTTCCACATATTTTTGACGACGGCTTCGGCCGAGGAGGTACGGGTGGCGGTGGCTGCAAATTTCAGGGCTGCCCTAAGTGAGCTTGTCAAAACTTTTGAACGAGAGACCGGACATACTGCCCTCGTCAGCTCAGGATCGAGCGGAAAGTTTTATGCACAAATCAAACATGGAGCCCCATTCGATGTATTCTTTTCCGCTGATGTGACACGTCCACAATTGATTGAAGAAGAAGAACTCGCAGTGCCAGGTAGTCGATTTACGTATGCTATAGGACGTCTGACCTTGTGGAGCTCTGATCCCAACATGCTCAAGACAGATGGACCCACGGTATTATCAAAAAGCCACTTTGACCATCTAGCCATTGCCAATCCGAAGACAGCGCCATATGGCGCCGCAGCACAGCAGACCTTACAAGCGTTAGGTGTATGGAATCATGTGAAGGATCGGCTTGTGCAAGGAGAAAATATTGGACAAACCTTCCACTTTGCGTTTTCCAACAATGCACAACTTGGTCTTGTTGCACGCTCCCAAGTCATGGACCCTACAATCAACGGAGCGGGAAGCCGCTGGGACGTACCGGAGGATTTACATGAGCCCTTACGTCAACAAGCCGTGCTTCTGATTCACGGTCAACATAATGAAGCGGCCAAGGCATTTCTGGACTATGTCAAAAGCTCAGAAGCTCGGGCCATCATTACACGGTTTGGGTATGGACTTGAAAAATAGA
>QIMB01000242.1 GCA_003233615.1 Nitrospirota bacterium | reverse complement strand
CATATTCCCGGAGGATCCAGTGGTGGGTCTGCTGCCGCTGTTGCGGCAGATGAATGTGTGGCGGCTTTGGGGTCCGATACCGGAGGATCTATTCGTCAGCCAGCAGCCTGTTGTGGCGTGGTCGGATTGAAGCCGACGTATGGGCGGGTATCTCGATATGGTTTAGTGGCGTTTGCCTCGTCGCTTGATCAAATCGGGGCTATTACGAAAACCGTCACTGATGCCGCCATTATGCTGAATGCGCTAGTTGGCCATGATCCGTTAGATTCAACGTCGGCCAAACAAGATTTTCCAGACTATACGAAATCTGCAAAAAAGAAAGATATCAAAAAACTGGTAGTGGGCATTCCTCAAGAATATTTTTCGGAGGGGCTTGATCCTGAAGTCGCTGAGAAAATTCAAGATGCCATACAGGTGTTAGAAGGGATTGGAGGAAAAATTCAAGAAGTCACATTGCCTTCTACAGAACGGGCCATTGCGACGTATTATCTGATTGCCACCGCCGAAGCCAGCTCGAATTTAGGCCGATATGACGGGGTCAAATATGGGTTTCGTGCAAAAGAATCACTAGAACTGGCAGACATGTATCACAAGTCACGGTCGGAGGGATTTGGTCCTGAAGTGAAACGTCGCATCATGTTGGGAACCTATGCGCTGAGTGCCGGATATTATGATGCCTATTATGCCAAAGCCCAAGCCGTTCGCACGATGATTCAACGTGATTTTGAGGCAGTCTTTCAAGAGGTGGATTTCTTAGTCAGTCCGGTCATGCCAACTCCGGCATTCCTACTTGGTGAACGGTTGGAGAATCCCTTGCAGATGTATTTGTCTGATATTTATACCATTCCGGCGAGCTTAGCCGGGTTGCCTGCTCTATCGATTCCGTGTGGGTTCAGTGCAAAAGGTCTACCGATAGGATTGCAATTTGTGGGGCGCCCGTTTGAAGAACATATTGTGTTGCGAGCGGCCTATGCCTATGAACAGGCCACAAATTGGCGAAGCAAACGGCCGGTGATCCGGTCTTGAAAGGATAAACACGTATGGTGGATTTAGCTGTAATGATCATCGCTGTGGCCGTGGTCGTGTTAGTGGGCTATCTGGTTCCGACGATTCTTCAAGTGAAGAAAACCGTGAGTCAATCGGAACGTCTGCTCATTCGGCTGAATCATGAATTACCGGGAATGTTAAAAGAAGTGAAGGGGACGAATGAAAATATTCGAATCATCACTGATCAAGCGCGGGTGAGTGTTGATCAGGCAGCGGTATTTATGAATGCTGTGGGTGATATGGGCCAAACGGTGAATCAAGTTCATCAAGCGGTGCGTGGCAAAGGGGGGACGGTCATGGTGGGCTTGACCAGTCTTCTTGCAGGAATTAAGGCCGTCACCTCGACGGTGAAACATCGCGTGCAGAAAGAATCCAGACAACAACAAGGAGGATCGAACAATGGCGACTAACTCAGCTTCAGCCGGATCGGTAGCCTTAGCATTTTTGAGCGGAGCATTGTTGGGTGCTGTCACGGCAGTTATGTTGGCACCGCAACCGGGTCGAGACTCGCGCGAGCGTGTCACGGGTTATGCTCGTCAACGGGGTGAAGACTTGCGAGATTTAAAAGACCGTGCGACAGATAGCGTCGAAGAAATCGTGGGGCGAGGTCGAGAGTTAGTTGATGAAATTTCTTGTGCTGTGCGAGAAGCGTTAGACGCTGGGCGTGATGCGATGCGTCGTGAGCGAGAGATGAATTCGGTGGATTAGTGTTATATGTTGCGTGAAAGAATCTCGCTATGACATATGAACCCGTCATTGGAGTTGAAGTGCATGCTCAACTCCAGACGAAGACGAAGCTTTTCTGCGCATGCTCGACTTCTTTTGGTCAGCCTCCCAATACCCAAGTCTGCCCGGTGTGTTTAGCATTGCCGGGAAGTTTGCCCGTCATCAATCAACGAGCCGTCGAAATGGCGGTCCGTACGGGTCTTGCCCTTCATTGTGAATTGACTCTTGCCAATCGATTCGCCCGAAAAAATTACTTTTATCCCGATCTGCCCAAAGGCTATCAAATTTCTCAGTATGATTTGCCTATTTGTGGGCCGGGATGGCTCGACATATCGGTCAACGGGAAGACGAAACGTGTTCGTATACAACGAGCGCATTTGGAAGAAGATGCTGGAAAAAATGTCCATGATGATTCTGCACAAGGAAGTTATGTTGATGTAAACCGGGCTGGAACGCCGTTGTTAGAAATTGTGACAGAGCCAGATCTGTATTCCTCAGATGAAGTTGATGCGTATTTGAAAACCTTGCGGGAATTGCTGGTCTATCTCGACGTATGTGACGGGAACATGGAGCAGGGGAGCTTTCGATGTGAGCCGAATATCTCGCTTCGGCCACAGGGGCAGGAGAAGTTGGGCACCAAGGTGGAATTAAAAAATATCAATTCCTTCCGATATGCAAAAGATGCACTGAATTATGAAATCATTCGCCAAGCCGAAGTGTTGGAGGAAGGCGGAGCAATCCAACAGGAGACACGGTTGTGGGATGTCAATAAAGGTCAGACTGCCGTCATGCGGAGCAAAGAAGCTGCACATGATTATCGTTACTTTCCTGACCCCGATTTGCTACCGGTCACGCTTGATTCAGCATGGATCGAAGAACTTCGAGACACGATTCCTGAGTTAGCATCGGTTCGGCGGAAACGATTTATCCAGGACTATCAGTTGTCGGAATATGATGCTGGTATTCTGACGGATTCTAAAGGGTTGGCTGATTATTTTGAAGTCGGCGTGAAGCTCTTTGCGCATCCTAAAACTGTGAGTAATTGGGTGACCGGTGAACTCCTTCGTGAACTCCATGCCTCTAATACCACACCAGAGGCCTCTCCATTGCAACCTGAACGACTTATTGACCTGCTCCAACTCGTGGATTCTGGAACGATCAGTTTAAAAGCGGCACGAGACCTCTTTCCTGCACTCTATTCCTCAGAAATGTCTCCAGAGCAATTAGTCAAGGACAAAGGGTTGCTACAAGTATCTGATGAGGGAGAGTTGAACATCATGATTGAGGATGTCTTGGCAAAACATTCAGCTCAAGTAGAACAATATCGTGGAGGCAAGGAAGCCGTATTAGGATTTTTAGTCGGACAAGTCATGAAGGCCTCAAAAGGAAAAGCCAATCCTGGTAAAGTAAATGCGTTGCTAAAACGTTCACTCGCATCTTGATCTAAAGTGTCTTTCAGGGTACACATAGATTATAGACCTATGCATTATAAGGCACAGCGGTAAAGTATGAGCAATATACACGGCATCACAGCACGGATGATTCTAGATTCTCGTGGTAATCCTACGGTGGAAGTTGATGTACGATTAGCGAGTGGAGTGGTTGGGCGCGCAGCGGTTCCCTCAGGTGCATCAACAGGAACCCGTGAAGCCTTAGAGCTTCGTGATGGTGATACAAAACGGTGGATGGGCAAAGGTGTGTCCAAAGCCATTACGGGGATTCACAAACGCATGCTCCCGGCCTTGCAGGGGATGGACGTTCACGATCAGGCTGGAGTGGATGCACGACTCATTCAATTAGATGGGACTAAGGGCAAAACTCGATTAGGAGCCAATGCCACATTAGGTGTCTCTTTGGCCGTGGCACGTGCCGCAGCACTGGAATTGGGTGTGCCGCTTTTTCGATATCTTGGCGGAGTGGCAGCTCGGGAATTGCCCGTTCCTATGATGAATATTATTAACGGTGGTGTCCATGCAGATAACGGATTAGATATTCAAGAATTTATGATTATGCCTGTCGGGGCTAAGAGCTTTTATGAGGCACTGCGAATGGGAACAGAAGTGTTTCATCATCTGAAGGCGCTGCTCAAGTCGAAGGGCTTAAGTACGGCTGTTGGGGATGAGGGAGGTTTTGCGCCTGCCGTTCGTTCGCATGAGGAGGCACTCGATAGTATCTTACAAGCCATTGATCAGGCTGGCTATAAGCCAGGACGAGATATTGTGTTGGCCTTAGATGCCGCCGCAAGCGAATTTTTCAAGAACAAGGCTTATCACCTTCGATCTGGCTCTACAACTCAGAAAAAGTCTTCTGCTAATATGGTGGAGTATTACGCAGGTCTGGTAAAAAATTATCCCATTGTCTCCATTGAAGACGGATTGGATGAAAGTGATTGGAAGGGATGGAGTTTGTTAACACAGGAACTTGGTGATCGAGTGCAACTCGTCGGGGATGACTTGTTTGTGACCAATGTGGAGTTCTTAGGACGTGGGATTCGACAAGGAATCGGAAATGCTATTTTGATAAAGGTGAATCAAATTGGGACCTTGACGGAAACAATAGACGCCATGCACATGGCTCAGCAGGCTGGCTATGGGGTGATTGTTTCGCATCGATCGGGAGAAACGGAAGACACCACGATTGCCGATTTAGCTGTTGGCTTGAATGCCGGGCAAATCAAAACAGGCTCATTATCTCGCACTGATCGTTTGGCCAAATATAATCAACTGCTTCGCATTGAAGAAATGCTAGGAGCGGCTGCGATCTATCGAGGGAAGAAGGTTCTTCCTGTAGACGTGAAACTATAGCCGATGCGACCCAACAATAAAAAACACGTATCACATGGTTTTTGGAGTGATTTCTTGTATCGCCTTCCGTTTGTCGGGGCATTTTTAATTATGAGTATGCTGGCTGGGACAATGTTTTTTAATGACGATGGTCTGCCTCGGTACTTCAAAATACGTGAAAACCGACAGCATGTGATCAAACAGATTCAACAATTGGAATATATTAATGTGGCTATGCAAAAAGATATCACGCGCATCCAAAGTGATCCCCAGCGGTTGGAGGAGTTAGCTAGAAATCGATTGGGCATGGTTCGCAAAGGGGAAAAGGTCTACCAGTTTGTGGAGCCGGCTCCTTCGTCTATCACGGCTAACCGTTAGTAGGCAGCATTGTCTTTTTTCCTCTTGAATGATCAACAGACTCTTTCCTGGTCTTCTTCTTTTATTCCCTCATTGATATTCATTCTATGAAATCTGGACAACTTACGATTCTTGGTCGTCCGAATGTGGGCAAATCGACATTGCTCAATGCCTTAGTACGGGAAAAAATTGCGATTGTTTCTGATAAACCACAGACAACCAGAATGCCTATTTTAGGCGTAGGTCATTATCCGGAAGGGCAACTCGTTCTGGTTGATACTCCTGGTATTCACACGCCACATCATCGAATGAATGCGCAAATGGTGCAATCGGCCTTAGGCATGCTCACAGAATCTGATGTGGTCTTTGTCATGGTGGATAGTCAGGTTGCTCCAGGACCAGGTGATCAATATGTCATTGAGCAAGTCATACAGGCCAACAAGGATAAACCTTTTCTCGCGGTGTTTCTCTTAATCAATAAGGCTGATATTGTTGCAAAGTCTCGCTTGCTCCCGCTCATTGAGCAATACAAATCACGGTATCCATGGACGGAAATTATTCCTCTCTCAGCAAAAACAGGCTTACAAGTGCCGCGATTGGTTGAATTGACCTTTGCGTGCTTGCCAGATTCTTCGACGTTGATGTACGAAGCAGATTTCCTCACGAATCAGTCTATGCGACACATGGCTGGGGAAATCATTCGTGAAAAGATCCTGGCTTCGACTCATGCGGAGTTGCCGTATGCCGTGGGTGTCTTTATTGAGCAGTTTCAGGAAACCAAAAAACTCACCACGATTCAAGCGATCATTCTTGTTGAAAAAAAGAGTCAAAAAGGAATAATTATTGGCAAAGGTGGGCAGCGGTTGAAAGAAGTTGGCCAATTGGCTCGCGAGGAAATGGAACAGCTCTTTTCCATGAAAATATTTTTAGAGATGTTGGTCAAGGTGAAGGCTGGATGGCGTGATAACCCGCAGATTTTAGACGAGATGGGCTATGGATTGTTAGATGGGAGAAATGAGAGGTGAGACGAAAGAATTGCCCTAATGCCTTCATTGTATTTTTGCCTTTTCCTGCCTACTTCATGCTTCTCCCTTTTCCATAAAGAGAGCCTGTCAATGCCATTCATTCGAACGCGTGGAGTCATACTTCGAAGCCAGAAATGGGGTGATGCGGATCGAATTGTCACCGTATATTCTCCAAGTTTTGGAAAATTTCGAGGGGTGGCGCGTGGAGCGCGTCGTATGAAAACACGTTTTGGTGGAGTGCTTGAACCATTTGGTCTCGTTGATTTAACGCTCTTCCAAAAAACACCTGACGCCTTAGGACAGATTAGTCAAATTGATTTAGTCATGAGTTACTCCTCGATTCGAGAAGATTTAACCGTTATGACCGCGGCAGCCAGGATGGTGAAAATGGTAGAAGTCATCACCGTGGACCGTGATCCAAATCCAGAAATGTATGCGGCTCTTGTTCATGGTCTGGAATCTTTGCGTCCTGACGCAGATGTGGCACTAACCACATTGTTATTTCAAATTCATGTGCTGAGTCATACAGGGTTCCGTCCGCAACTTCATTCCTGTACGGAATGCGGGAAGCCTGCGCACACCAATATGACGCATTGGTTTTCCCCGCGTTTAGGAGGCATGGTATGCCAGGAATGTGGACAGCAAGGTGTGGGACGTATGCTGTCTTTATCGAAGGGAAGTGTGGCCTTTATTGAGCAAGCGAGACGCTTATCACTGCCGAACCTGTCTCGCTTAAAAGCGATTGGGAGTGTACGGATAGAAGTTGAAACAGCGATAGATGCCTATTTCTACGCCGTTGTGGGAAAATCTCTTCCAACATTTGAACAGTGGGTATCTTAGCCTGTTGGTAGCTACTCAGGTGGATAGACGGCTTTTAGGGGCCAATCCATACGTCCTCACCTAACTTCGTGTATTATGAGTGATAGCAGTGTTCAGCCTACATACCTGAGTAGCAACGGCTGTTGAACAAGAAGGATATACGAGTATGACTAGCGAAGATTCACTTGAACCAATCGACATGGACTGGATCGACAAGGGAGTCTTGAGTATCACCTGGAGCGATAGCCATAAGGGCATCTATCCTGTCCGACATCTGCGACAACAGTGTCCCTGTGCAGCTTGCGTCGATGAATGGACAGGAGAAAGACGTCTCAAGCCCGACTCAATTCCATTACTCATCTTGTTAAAAGATATTGAACCCGTGGGACGCTATGCCTTCCGTATCAAATGGAGCGATGGCCACGACACAGGTATCTACTCCTATACTGCTCTCCGTCGCATGTGCCAATGCGATGTCTGCGAACCCAATAAGCCCAAAAAAAAGACGCTGCTGTAAACCTTAAAGCGGCAGTTGAGCGCGAAAAGGCTGTGCAAGCAAGTGATGTGCATAGGGAATGTACACATTGTGTGGTCACCTTGCAGGTGATGAGTCTATTGTTATATTTCCCAGGCCCTCAAGGGGTTGTGCAGACTTTCGTGACCCCCACAACGGATGCTTTTGTGTTAAACGCCTATATTTGTTTAAGTCTAGCATCTGTTTCAAGCGACAAAAATTTCTTGTTCTTCCAGACGAGAGTCTGAAAGATCACAATGCTGCAGAGACAGTCGAAACGAAGTAGGGGCCTTTTGAACATGACCCCTTCCAGATCCCAGACTTGCCTGAGGTGCCCCATCGACGTCAAGAGTCAAGGAAATGGTCGAGAGCAAGGCCGCAGCCTTTTTGGCACACGAAGCGTACTCTCTAGTACCTGAGCACGGCAAAATGGCGAGAACGCCGCTTGCGACTTTTTGAACATTCGCACTAGATAAAAGGATGGATTTAGCGAACGAATGAATCGCGGGAAGAGAGAGAAGCAGGCCTGACTGGGGAGAATTCAGCAATTGCTTTGGAAGCCTCTGAGGCATAATAGGCATATTGAGGTTCGGTGTATTGATCCACGATCGTTTGCCATGTACGTAGAGATGTGTCCCAATCGGCTGATTGATGGGCTACTGTTGCAACATGAATGGCACAGGATGCGGCCATGGCTCGTGGATCGACCGCTAATCGAGAATTTCGCGTGCTTGTAAGATTTTTGATGAATTTTGGGATGGGAATAGGGGAGTCATCCAGCGATATCGGTTTTGGGGCTGCATTGAGCACTTCAAGATTTTCTTTCATCTTGTGCGTATTAGATCCTGTCTGGCAATCATTATACGCATCCCACAACCCGATAAAATCATGATTCTTGAGTGATAATTCTCCTGGATTCTTCGTTTGAAGACCCTGGCAACCCATGAGGCTAAGACAGAGAATGCCTATCCACAGTGGGATTCGCAGTATTTGTATGTTTGTCCGTTTAGTCATTCTCGGCTTCATTACCCATGTGAATTACTGCGTTTTATCCAGGAAACACATGATAGTAAGCAACTTATATGCTTGATATGAAATTGCACAAATATAGAGGATTTATAGCTAATCTGATAAATCTTAGGTAACCAGTTTTTTGTTACGTTTGTTCCATGCAACAATGCGAGTCTTTTGTACCACATATATGTATTTTTTGCGGAAGCGTAATTATGAATGTATAGGATTACGTTTTATCTTAAATGTTAATGTAAAGATTTAAATTCATACTCCTTGAACAGGCGTTTGGTTTCAGGATGAAATCGAAAGCCTTTTCGTTGTTGGATGTCTCGATTCTCAAATAAGGGAACAAGCTGGCCAGCTGGGTGTAAATAGATTCCACGTAGGGGTACGGATCGTTTGGTATGTCGGATGAGATGGCAGGATGTGGATGGGCGAATCGATGTTAACCATTCCGCTAATTCTTGAGGATTTCCAATAGAGGCTGAAAGCAGAAGTAGTCGTGTGTCAGGTGGACAGAGGATAAGAGTCTCCTCCCAGACAACGCCGCGCTCAGGGTCTGCTAAATATTGGGATTCATCAAGGATCACCAATCCTAAGGTATGAAGACGTAGGTCAGGGTCCCCACTCGTCGCATCATAGAGAATATTTCGCAGAATTTCTGTCGTCATGATGAGAAGAGGAGCTTGGGCGTTGTCTCGACGATCTCCTGTAAGAATGCCAACTTGATCTGTCCCGAATTGCTGTGAAAATTCCATATATTTTGTGTTGGAGAGTGCTTTGAGCGGAGAGGTGTATATCACCGTGTGATTGGATGCTATGGCCTGTTTAATGGCTTCTGTCGCGACAAAGGTTTTGCCACTTCCCGTTGGGGCGCTCACGATCACATCCGAATGAGCAATCGCCTCTATGGCGTGTCGTTGCCAGGCATCTGGAATAAAGGGAGCGTGTTCCGGGACTCCGATCCCTTCAAGGAGGTCTTCAAGGTTAATTGATGGTGAGGTGGCCCCAGGGCTATCTGGATGGGGAGATGAAGGTTGCGGGTAAAATGAAGAATGGTGTTGGGCGATCGTTGATTCCGCCTCAGGCTTTGTCGAGAGCGGCGCTCTTTGCTGGAGTTCCGCGACGATAGCCTTCTTCTGATCTGGAGAGAGTGCCAAGAGACAGTCTATGAGTTGGCGTTTCCCGAGTCGGAAATGCCGATGAATACGTCCTTTTGCGAACTGATGCAAATATTTGACAGGCAAGGACAGGAGTTTCAGTTTGAGATTTTCGTCGTTCATAACTAACCTTTTCCCATCTCTGCTATGGGAGTTCCGCCAACACTTCTCGCCGCATGCTGATCATGGCTCGATATGCTGTATCTGCCAAACCCGGGTGTGTCCCTTTGAGTCCATATATTTGTGAAAGAAATTCCAGCGTTCTGGCTAACAACCGGTACACATCGCCTTCGGCCATCGACGTTGAATGGACCAATGAGGCCCAACTCAGTTCTGTGTTGCCAATCCATCGTTCTGCTAATGCAGCTACATCAGATCGCAGTAACGGGGCCGTTTCATACGCGCTCAGCGACTCTCCCACATGTCGCACTTGCTTGAGCATGGACGCGAGACCCGGTGAGAGACGCATATACGAACTTGGACGATCATCGTCATGAGCAATACTCGCCATCACCCCGGCCAGTAATTCTGGCGCCATTCCGGAGAAGGCTTCCATGCGAATGAGTTCTGTGATGAGCAAGGAATGGTTGATGCGAATCAAACGTGCCCATTCCCCCTCAACGGTTAATTCAAGATGGGCGGTCAGATAGCCAAATTTATGCAAGACATCTGCTTTTTGTTGGAATTGATGCCAGAGTCCATCACGTAAGGCCTTAATAGTTTTTGTGACTTGTTGGGCTTTCAGTTGAAGCCGTGAGACCAGAGCGACATCTTTTTTACAGGCGGTATGAGAGGGGCACGTGGGACAAGCAAATTCATCCGTTACAATTTCTGTTAAGAGAGGGTCCTCTGGTTCATGAGTGGCTTCAAATATCGGCACTGTAGGCAGTCGGGTCGGCAATTGGGAAAGTATGGCTTTGAATTGGTGAAGTGTGGATGGAGGACACCAGGGTATGTTCCTAATGGGCTGAAATTCATACACGTGATCATAGATATGGACCACGCGTTGTGCTTGGCATTCGCCCATTGTTCCTTTGGCATACAGCACGGACAACATAGGGGTGCCGGTTCCCTTACTTCGATAATGACGAAGAATAATTGCGGGGCCCTTGGCTAAACCGATCAATCTTCCAGGAGTAAGAAACGGCAAACACGCTGCTAGATATGGGGAGTCGGTATTCACGATTGGCCGTCGATGGGCTTTGCGGCGACGTGCCAAATCAAAGACTTTCCACTGAGCGACCCAGTCGACGCATTCTCTTGGTCCGTAGGGTGTCAATTGCTCATGTACCTCATCTAAGCGGTCTTGATGAATGGCTGCACGTTGATTCAACTGAAACTGCGCAAAGCTTTTGCCCAAGAGTCCTGTAATTTGATCTAACGAATGCGCGTTCAGTAAATTCAACACCATGGGATAGGAGACCACAAATTGGCTATTGATGGGCTCTGGTTGTCCTGTTAGCCCTTTACCCAGAACATGAAGGTCAATATAGGGTGAAGGCGTCACAACGACAAACCCGACAAAATCTTTTCCTCGTCGTCCGCCACGTCCGGCTAATTGCTGAATTTCACTGACGGTCAAATCCATAAAGTCTTGTGATTTGCGGACGCTCGATTGGCTAATGACGACAGTCCGTGCGGGAAAATCAACTCCGGCGGCGAGTGTGGTCGTGGCAAAGACGGCGTCAAGCAATCCCTGACGCATCAATTCTTCAATGGCAATTTTCCAGGAAGGCAGATGACCTGCATGATGGGCCGCCACGCCATAGTCTTGCACCACCGATATGAGCGGGTGGTTCGCGATGCTAGGAAAGTTCTGTGCAAATTGTTCGAAAAACGTTCGTATTTTTTCCGAATGTGTGGCTGATACGCCAGCTGAGCTATGGATAAAGGTATCGATGGCCTCATCACATCCTCGCCGTGAAGTTAAAAATACGATAGCAGGGGTTAAGCGATGTCGGCGAAGAATGTCGACGAGGTCAATCGGATGAATAGCTGGTGGCATGGAAGCTGGCAGTGTATCAGGAGTGCAAGGGGAAAAACACTAAGAACGCGTATGTGTGTGAAAAAACAAAAAAATGATTATTTCAGAATGTATTCGTGCATGAAAAAGAATATGTACAAACAACAGACAGCAAGGACGCACGTATCAAAAAAAAGTTTCAAGCTCCTATCAAACAGGCCGATAAGGTTCTTAAGATCATGGCAATAGATGTAATTGTACGAGGAATTCAAGGGGCCACTGTTGTGGATTTTCATGGCCGTCTTGATATGTATTCTCGATGGCATGTGAAAGCGATTATCAATCAATGCTGTTACACGGAGCGTGAACATCTCATTTTAAATTTGCACGGATTATCGTTTGTGGATAGTGCTGGTCTAGGGTTCTTAGTCCTGTGTTCACAAAAATTCAAAGAATTAGATCGTCGGATCACCTGGGTTGAACCGCAAGGCTTCGTTGGCGATTTGATCAACAATTTACAATTGCATAACCTCATTGCCATTTGCGCAACCGAACAAGACGCATTAGCCTAAGTTCAATCACGACAAAGGAGCAACGCACGTGTTAATCATGGGATTTTGGTGGTTTGTTCGACGTTGTCTCAAGCCTAAGAGTGAGGTCTCAGACTCATAGGTTATGCATGATTCCATCTCTTCCTCATTCCCGCTTGTCCTCATTCTCCTCCTTCCTGGTCAGTTGAATCTCTCCTATTTCTTGGTTGTGTGAAGCCTGTAAAGCCGGAGCTTTCGTGAATTGCAGCAATTGCGTGGGAATGGCGCTACGATGTCCTGAAAGCAGATAGGCGATCATGCAACTCAGGAACAGATAGGGTCCGCTGGACATACCGAATAATTCTAAGCCTAACAACACAGCCGTAATGGGAGTATTCATTGCCCCGGCCAGCACCCCTGTTAATCCTAATGCGGCAAACAGGCTAGGGTCTTGACCAAGTAGCGCTCCGAGTGCGGACCCACTCGTCGCTCCCACGAAACAGATGGGCAACACAATCCCACCACTGCCACCTGTATTGAGAGTAATAACGGTTGTCAAATTTTTCCAAGAATGAGAGCCCATACGATGGTGCCCCCTTCCAAAGCTCGTTGAATCGTTTCTTTCCCTAATCCCAGAACTTCCGGCGAAACAAACCAAGCGATACCGAGTAGAAGACTACCGCCGATTGCACCTTGCAAGGGGGCAGACACAGGGCCGGAATACATGAGACGTTTGCTGCCGTTGAAGCACTCCACGAAGACGATTGACATAATACCGAAGATGCCTCCTCCGACCAACGAGAGCAGTAAGAGCGTCGAATCAAAGGAGGGAAAAGACGACGCGACAAAATTCATATCCGGCATGCCAAGAAATGAGGCCGTCACATGTCCTATGAGGGCTGCAACTACAGATGGGAAAAGGACTTGATGGGCTAGCGATCCGACAAACAATGCTTCAATACCAAATAAAGCCCCGGCCAAAGGAGCCCCAAAGATCGACGCAAATCCCGCACTGAGACCACAGATAACCAATGTTTTTCGATCATAGGAATCACATCGCAGCACATCTGCGAGAAAAGAGGACAGGCCACTTCCAATTTGTACGCACGGGCCGACATTGCCGGCAGAACCTCCCATTCCAATCGTGAGAATCGTCGCCACAACTTTTGCCGGAATAATTTTCCATGATATTTTCTCTGAGTGTAAATGAATAGCCCGAATAACTCGTTCAACACCCTGACCTCCGGCTTCAGGAACGAGGGTGGAAGTGAGCCATCCAGAGAACGCGAGGCCAAGTGGGAGTAGCCAATAGGCCCAGGTTACACCCGCGATTGCATCAATGATGACGTTGAGCCCTAGCACAAAACCTGTACTCGCCATACCCACCAGAATACCAACGAGAGTGGCCAAGACGAGCCATTTGACAACGTGGATGAAGAGTATGAATTCTTCTTATCATTTCAATTGACGTTCCGTACGCTCACCATAGCAATGGACCGATCTTAACGATAGGCTTTAGAAAAATATTCTTGAGAAGAATCCTGTGCTGCCAAACAGGCAACCAATCATAGCGTGATACTGTCGACCTGTCGTTGACAGGTCGTTGAAGCATTGGTAGCGTTGTGACTTATCTCATCAATATAGCTGAGATGAACATGTAGCATGTGGTGAATACACCGTTTTTTCGCATCTGTCTCTCAAAAATATCATTCCAGTTTGCATGAAGCCCACTCGCTCATTTGTCTATCTCTGTCTCGTCGGGTTCTGTTGTTTTCTGAGCTATGACATGGTTCGCCGTCCAGTCTTAGCCCTGCTCGCGGATTCGCTTGGGGCTACTCCCTTGATGGTTGGCTTAATGGTGTCCCTTTCAACAGTTACGGGAATTTTTTTGAAATTGCCGATGGGCTTGCTGTCGGATGTCCTGAATCGTCAACGATTGATGGTCGGCGGAGTTTTAGCTTTCGCCATCCCACCATTTTTTTATCCGTTCATTTCTGATTTGCCGACGTTAGGCGTGCTGCGGTTGTTTCATGGATTAGCAACGGCCATGTTTACCCCGTTGGCTTTAGCCATGGTGGGAGAATGGTTTGCACAACAACGAGGCGAAGCCTTTGGCTGGTATACCGCTGCGGCTCAGGGAGGCGGGTTCTTAGGCCCGATGATTGGCGGAGTGATTGTCTACCAATATGGATTTTCGCCCGTGTTTTTGTTAGCAGGTGTCTGTGGGCTGCTGGCGGTTCTCTTCTTTTTTCTCATTCCTCAGTCACCAGTGGTTCGTGTTTCCGATCATTCGTTCGCAACGCTATGGTCTGAAATGCGTGAGGGTCTTCGACGTGTCTGTCAGAGTCCACCGATTCTGATCACGAGTCTTGTCGAAGCAGCAAAGATGGTTGGCAATGGCACGTTAATGGCGTTTTTGCCGCTATACGGACTATTAATCGGGTTGAATGCTGCTGAGATTGGGATGTTGTTTGGTGTGCAAGCATTAACGTCATTTGTCTCAAAACCCTTCATGGGTCGGGTTTCTGATCGAGGTTCTCGCCAATCACTTATTGTGGGTGGCCTGTGTTTGTGTGGATTGATGGTGATACTGATTCCTCACATCCAAGGATACATCATTTTACTGATGGTTGCCGGTGCTTTTGGGTTTGGAGAAGCGGTTGTTACGTCTTCAAGCACGGCGCTGGTAGCTGATTTATCCCACAATAAGGGGCTGGGCGCTGGCATGGGTTTGCGCGGCACTATTATGGATATTGGCCATGCTGGCGGTCCCCTGGTAGCAGGCCTTTTGATTGATCAACTCGGCTATGGCGCAGGATTTTTTTGTATTGGGATGATTTTGTTAATCACTGCCATGTATTTTAACATTAGGATGATAGGGATCAGGAAACCCCTCATGCTATAATGCCTCTTTAAAGAAAAGAGAGGAAGCATACGTTATGGATGAAGTAAAGGGAACAGGTGATATTATTATTGCAATTCTTGCCGGCGTAGGTGTCGTGATTTTAATTGGCGCGGTCATTTATGTGCTTAAAACCATTATTTTAAAAAAAGACGATGAGACTGACGAACAGCTATAAGGAGCCGTATGTTTAGTGGGATTGTGGAAGAATTGGGGGCAGTTCAGGGTATTGAGAAAGGCCTGGGGGGTGCGAAGTTTTCAATCCTGGCATCGGTTATTTTGGATGATCTCCATATTGGAGATAGCGTCAGTATCTCAGGGACCTGTCTGACCGTCAGCAACATTTCAGACCAGAATTTTTCGGTTGATGTATCGACTGAAACGTTGAATCGTACTACTCTTGGCACTGTTCCAGTAGGCACACCTCTGAATTTGGAACGAGCGATGAAACTGAATGCGCGAATGGGAGGTCATCTTGTCACAGGAC
>QIMB01000413.1 GCA_003233615.1 Nitrospirota bacterium | reverse complement strand
TTGATTCGCATAGCACTGATGGAACCACAGAAATTTGCTTGGAATATACAGACAAAGTCTTTCATTATCCATTTCAAGGCTTTGGCGCATTGCGAAATCAGGCGATGACTTATGCTACATA
Source organism: Nitrospirota bacterium (assembly GCA_003233615.1). Classification (GTDB taxonomy): domain Bacteria; phylum Nitrospirota; class Nitrospiria; order Nitrospirales; family UBA8639; genus Nitrospira_E. The sequence goes on along the minus strand of QIMB01000413.1, from coordinate 15,665 downwards.
TGATTGGATTTTTAGCCTAGATACTGATGAATGGGCCACCCCAGATATTCAACAGGAAATTACGACTCTTTTACTGCGCACGCCTTCAGCGCAGGCCTACTTTGTGCCTCGCCGGAATTACTTTCTGGGTCGATGGATCAAGCATTGTGGGTGGTATCCAGACTATCGGCAGCCGCAATTGTTTCATAAATCTCATATGCGCTATCGAGAGGACCTCGTTCACGAAGGGTTTGATGTCACGGGAAAGATGGGGTTTCTCCAGTCGCATGTCGAGCAAATTCCCTTTCGCAATCTCGATCAATACTTCAGCAAAATGGATAGATATTCCACATTGAGAGCCCAAGATATGCATCAACAGGGTCGACGTTTCCGTTCTCATCAGTTGCTCTCACATCCGCTGTTTACCTTTTTGAAAATGTATATATTTCGTGGAGGTGTGATTGAGCAAACGCCAGGCCTGATCCTTTCCCTCCTCTATGCATACTATACATTTGTGAAATATGCCAAGCTTTGGGAAATTCAAAAAAAATGTCAATCGATCCGTAACACCTGATGGTCTACTGGTTGTTAGGGAAATTGTTCACGGATTTGTTGTTGAGCTGATATGGTGAAATTTCGGATTTTACATACTGAATCATCACTTGGACTGGGGGGACAAGAGTTTCGTGTTTTGGAAGAGTCGTTGGGGATGGTTAACCGAGGACATACCGTTATTGTGGCTGTTCCCAAGGGAAGCCAGATGGCGTCTCTGGCCAAACAAAAAGAATTGTCTATTGAGTTGACGAGTTCTGGGAAAGCTGCCTGGATTAACCTCGTTTTGATCTATTTGCGAATCATTCGTCGCCATCGTGTCCAGATCGTCAATACCCATGGGTCGTTGGATAGTTGGACAGCTTCTGTTGCCGGTCGCCTGTCTTCTCTCAAGCCCATCGTCATTCGGACTCGGCATAAGTCAACCCTCATTTCACAGACGCGGAGGCATCAATGGTTGTATAAACATTTGCCTCATGGCGTGATGACGACGTCAGAGGGCATCCAAAAGGATATGATCGAGAGGCAGACGCTAGATCCAACTCGAACCTTTTCTATTCCTACTGGCGTTGATCTCAGAATATTTGATGCCGACAACACACTGGATGATTTGAAAAGAGAATTAGAAATAGAACAAGAATCTCTCGTGCTTGGGACAGTAGCATTTCTCAGAGATTACAAAGGCATTCACTTATGTTTAGATGCGGTGGCGTTGCTGAGACATACATTTCCTGGACTGAGGTTTCTTGTTGTTGGGGATGGTCCTGAAGCTTTGCGTTTGCAAGGAAAGGCCAAGGCTTTAGGTATTCAAAGACATGTCATTTTTTTGGGATTTCGCTCTGATGTGAATCGAATATTAGCTGCCTTGGATATCTTTGTCCTTCCATCTACGGAAGGTGAAGGTGTGCCTCAAGCCATTACGCAGGCGATGGCGATGGGGCTTCCGGTGGTTGCGACTTCCATTGGTGGAATTCCTGAGGTAGTGCAACATGATGTTACTGGGTTACTTGTTCCGGCGAATGACGTCAGTATGCTTACGAAAAGTCTTCTCAGGCTCATTGAAGATGATTCCTTACGGACTAGATTAGGTCAAAAAGGAAGAGAATTGATTGTGGGTTCCTATAGCCTTGAATCGATGATTGATAAAATTGAGGACATGTATGGCAGTCTGTGGAAAAAAGAACAAGGAGCCATGGCGATGAGTAAAATTGCTAGTCACCAATAGTCGGGCCACGAAAAAGAACTTGGATAGAACTTGCTGTGAAAGAGCGAACGTAATCCACGGCGACGATTCATTGGAAACATCTATTGCTGAACCTCTTGGTAACGTTTGTTTGTGAAGAAATATTGTTTGAAGCAGGAATTCAGAGATAGCATTCGCGGAGTCATGTATGCTGGGTTTGCCAGCAAGTAAACATTTGGAAAATATGCGAAATTATGGGAATTGGAATGGAGTGCTTCAACTGCGTCCACTAAAAAAACAGTGAAGACTTTCACAGGAAAAATATTCCAAGAATTCTTTTGATCAGTTCATCGAGCTGCACAAATCTTTATCGGTAATGGTGAAATGGCACAGCTTTCCAATAAGGGGGTGAGAATTCTCTATATCCATGGAATTGCGCAAATTGGAGGAGCTGAAAGAGAGTTGTTGACGTGGTTGGAATTCTTAGATCGAGACCGATTTCATCCGTACCTGGTATGTCCCAATGATGGGCCTTTAACTGGAAAATTGGAGAGGCTGCGTATTCCTTACCTGTCCTTCTCGTTTCCGAAATGGAGGAAGTGGTCTCACATCATCTGGCGACCTTTTGCCATCCTTCGACTTGTGACAATTATTCATCGATGGCAGATTGATGTGTTGCATGTGAATGATTATTGGTGGGCGCCCCTTGGGGTTTTGGCAGGTCGAGTAACGGGGAGGCCATGCCTGATCCATGTCAGACAGGAAATTGAGCTACGGAAAATTTCACAGTATTGGTTAGACAAAGGCAGTCTCATTGTTCCCGTTTCCGACAGTATTGGGAAGGTCCTCAGGAACGCCGGTGTGTCACAGGAAAACATTCAAGTCCTGCTGAGTGGTATTGCACAACACGATAGAAAATCTGCTTTTCTTGCGACAGATACTTTACCACGTTTTAAGAAAGTGAATGGTCAATACGTTGTTGGGACAGTTGCCAATCTCTTTCCTCGAAAAGGGCTAGAATATCTTGTGGAAGCTGTTGGGCAGCTTAAAAATCTCTATCCTCACGTGTTTTTAGTCATTGTAGGGGCGGGAGATCTTCAATATGAACGTCAATTGCGAACGCAAGTTGAACATTTGCATTTGACAGAACATGTTCTTTTTGCTGGTTTTCAAGAACACCCAGAATTATTCATGGCGCAGTTTGATGTGTTTGTTCTTCCTTCGGTGTTAGAAGGGTTTGGGATTGTCCTATTAGAAGCCATGGCTTTGGGAAAGCCAATTGTGGCTAGTCATGTTGGAGGCATTCCTGAAATTGTTCAACATGAAAAATCGGGATTGTTGGTCAAACCTGCAGATGCGGAAGATTTATGCCGGGCACTCCTCATTTTATTGAAGGATCCTGAAAAACAAGCAATAATGGGGGCTGAGGCTAAAAAACGAGTAGAGCAACAATTTTCATTGCAGGGCATGCTAGAAGGTTTATATGGATTATACTCGAAAGTACTTGCCAGGGTGGAGTAATCGTACGTGCACTCGAAATTTTTACGTATGAACACTTTCTGGATATACAGATGTATGTCATATCTGTATCCTCATTGTGAATGTTGTCAGAATGTTTTTGGTGGAGATTCAGAATTCTGAAAAATACGATGCAAGAATTTCAGCAACATAATCGTAGAAATGGTAGCTGGGCGCGCCAAAGCTGTGCAAGCAATTGAGGGTGTATAGGAAATGTAATAAGGGCGTGAGTACCTTTTGGGTGGTGAGCCACGTGTTGCATTTTCTAGACGCGTCAAGAGGTTGTGCAGCTTTTCGTGATTCACGTGTGGTTATTAGGAGAATGGATCCTCTGTCTTAATCTGTCCTGTAAACGATCTGGTTGTTCTTTGAATCCTCAGGCCGCGTCTTTGATCCCCACGAATTGTCGAGTTGGCTTTGATGCCAGACCCGTATTGGCACCCTATAGTGGAATAGGCCAGTATGTCCGTCAACTTTTCCCTTCTATGTTTCGCCTGAATCCATCTGTTGAGTGGATTGCCTATGCGTCACAGGAAGCACGTTCATTGTTGACTGTTGGCGGAGTGATGGACTCTGTCACTATCAAGCCACACGTATCCAGATGGATTCCTCGATACGGTGAGCGGTTGGATGTATTTCATGGGACGAATTTCAAAGCGCCTCATTATGGTCAGAAAAAGACCGTATTGACCATTCATGATTTGTGGTTAGAGCGATATCCAGCCTATTCGAAGAAGTTCTTGGGACAAGGACTGTCCTCGTGGAAAACTCGTCGTGGAGCCGAACGGGCGGAAAAAATCATCGCCGTGTCCCAATTTACCAAGCAGGAAATTCATGAGGTGTTTGCTATTCCTCGTGAAAAAATCGTGGTGATTTACCATGGTTGTTCGTGTGATATGTTTCCAGATTGTGATGAGGACAAGTGGCAGGATGTGCGTGCGCGATTGGATTTATCTGACCGCCCTTTTATTGTATTTGTCGGAGGTGCGGAACCCCGGAAAAATCACCGAGTGCTGTTCGAGGCTTTTGCACAATCGCCTAGACTTACTCAGGACATGTCATTAGTCGTCATTGGGGATGAGACCGTCAGAGGCACGAGTCTTCGTCAAACGGCTCAGATCTTGGGGCTATCCAACGTTGTCAAATGTCCAGGCTCTCTCTCAACGGCGGATCTTCGAGTGGTCTATTCAAAGGCTGTGGCATTGGTTTTTCCTTCGCTGTATGAGGGTTTTGGGATTCCGTTACTTGAAGCCATGGCATGTGGCACCCCTATTATCACAGGACAAGATACCGCGTTGCCCGAAGTAGCGGGAGATGCCGCCCTGTATGTCAATGTTCAAGACTCTGAACAGCTGGTGACAGTGTTACGTAATCTGGTCGATGATGTGGAGTTACAGGAGCAATTACGCAAGAAGGGATTCGATAGAGTGAAGCAATTTTCCTGGGAGCGAGCAGCTCGAGAAACGTTGGCCGTCTATGAAGAAGTCTGTTGAAGGATCGAGGATTGAATAGATCAATGCGATGCATCTGGAGGTCATGGGTGTGTTGGGCTTGTATCGTTGTCATCGGAGTGGTGTGGGGGCTTCCGCATTACCCGCATTATCATAAAGATCTTCCCTATATATATGATTTAGGGGGGACTATTTTTATTGTGTGGTACATGGGGTTTGGATTAGTGAGTTTGGGGGTATATGGGCTGGTGATGGGATTCCTTCAAGTGGGAAATACAAGGGCACGTGTTCGGGCTTTTCGTCTTGGAGGAGGAAGTTTGATCATTTTTGTGGTCTTATATTGTGTGCAGACAGTGCTCATGAATCTATCAGTCCGTTTGGGATGAATCCCAGAGGTCTACATGTGGAATGCAAACGGCCGAATAGGTTGATCGACTCTTTTCTATTCCGCCGCTATTGGGTTGGACACTCCTTTTTCTCGTCTCTGAGTTTTTCCGCAGTCATGATTATTGTCATTCATGTGGGAACTCTCTCTTCTAGTTGGAGCGAAAGTATCGTTTCTGAAAATGGGCCAGTGGAAAGGATAAGCGCGGCCATGTGGTTTATGGGGTTTGTGTGGTCATTCATTGCCGCCTGGCGTGAGAAGCCTTTGCGGGTAGAATGGTTGATCACTACGATGTTCTTTCTACTTTTTGGATTACGAGAATTAGATGCCCATAGATGGGCAACGGGGTGGAATCTGGATAAAATGGCAAATTATTGGAATCCACAATTTCCCTTCGGTGAGAGACTCTTGGTTGTAGGATGTATGGTGTTGCCGTGTATTGTGGTTGGGGGTATTTTGTGTTCTCGGTTATGGCAGTCAATAGGTCCGGCATGGAGGACAGGGAAACCTTGGTTGAGTCATTTGGTGTTGGCTGTGACCTTATTGATTGTGTGTGTAATTCTAGATAAGACTGGGCCCTATATTCTTCCGTTGTTTGGGGTGGGCATGTCGGGTCAAGCCTCTCTTATGATCATTGAAGAGTTCCTGGAAATGGTCCTGGCGGTTTTTGCGTTTGTCTCTCTATGGCCGTATTTGCAGACGGCGCTTCTCGGTAATGAATCATTTTAGAAACGGCAGTTGGGCGCGAAAAAACTGTGCAATCAATTGATGTGCATAGGACATGTACATACATAGCGTGGTCACCTTATGGGTGATGAGTCAATTGCTACATGTCTTAGGTGCATGAAGAGTTTATGAAGACTTTTGTGATCCAACTGCGGTTATTATAGATAATGCATGGAGAATCTAAGGCCTTGTAGGGTGTCGTTGTGAATGGTCCGTGGGATGTTGCGCTCCGCTGAAAATCTGTAGAGAGTGTTCAGAGATGAGGAATATTTTACTTATTAAACTTCGGTATCTTGGCGATGTGGTGTTATGTACACCTGTGCTACCGCTTCTTCGTAAACAATTCCCCGATGCCAAAATTACTTTTCTTGTCAATCCAGAAACAGCAGGCGTGTTACAAGACAATCCTTATTTGGATGAAGTCTGGGTATTGCCTCGGCAATCATGGTGGAATCAGATGAGATTTCTTCGACGAGTACGAAACACCAAATTTGATACGGTCATCGATTTGACGGACGGAGATCGGTCTGCCTTTCTTTCCTGGGTAACCGGAGCGCCAGTACGATTGGGCTATAACCGAGGTCGTCGCTGGCGAGGAACGTTGTATTCCCAAGTCTTACCTTCAGCCTATGGATCCATGCATATGGTGGAATATCATCAACAAGCATTAGTAGATTTGGGTATTCATGAGTCAGCTGGAAATCCTGAAATCTATCTTAATTCTAAGATACAACAACATGAGCAGGAGGAGTTTGGCGATTTCTTGGCGAAAGGTCAACCACTCGTCCTCCTACATCCGACAGCTCGGTATATGTCTAAAGCTTGGCCCTTAGAACGTTTTGCTGAGACCGCAGATTGGTTGAGTGGACTGGGGATGTGCGTAGTAGTGATTGGGGGACAAAGAGAAGTTCTTATCGGTCAGCAAATTCATAATTTAACTCAATACAGGACAGTCAATCTGATGGGACAGACATCTCTTTCCCTGTTAACTGCCTTAATGAGGCGGAGTCACTTGTTTATTGGTAATGATGGTGGCCCTATGCATATAGCGGCAGCGGTGGGGTGCCCGGTTTTGGGGCTATTCGGTCCTACAGATCCTGCTGTGTGGGGGCCACGTGGTTTGAAGGTGAAGGTGATTTATAAAAGTGTAAATTGTGAAGAATGTTTTTATTCAGGTTGCTCTCGTGGAGAAGAAAGCTGTATGCGGAAAATATCTGTTGAAGAAGTCTGCCAAGCTGCCCAATCGATGCTTCCAGTCTTTACAGACGCGGAGGCACGTTTGTGAGGAGTCAAAAGTAAAAAGCAAGAGGAAAGCATAACGAATAGCTCATCCTCGCTTTTTTCCCATCAGCTATTCTCATTACTTCGACCTTCTCACTTCAAACTTTTTACTTCTCATTGGTTAAGGGAAAACAGGGAGTGGGGCATAGACGAGGTCATGTCTCACTAATTGTTCGAACCACTGTTGAGTGTCTTGATGGGACAGTGGATGTTGATTCAGTCGTATCTCCAGTCGAAATTCTCCTTCTGATCCGACGAATCCTACAATCGCTGCAGCATCAACACCCTCTGGTAATACGACAGAGGTTTGAAATTCGGCTAAGCTGCCATAGATTCGACCGTGTGCTTTGAGTAACGAAAATATTTCCGGTATTTCTTCTAATTGGCAGTGAAGAGAGCAGCGATACATGAATCGAGAGTCCGAAGAAAGTTTATGGAAGTCGCGTAAGGCGTCTGCAGAAAATCCTGTCAGATAGATGCGGACTTGTTTGGCGGGATACTGGATCGTTGCCGCAAGTTGGCTCGCGGGTACGAGAAATTCAAAGGGGTCCGGAGAGTTCAATTCAAATTGACACGGTCCGAACGCATCGGGCCAGGAACAAAAGAATGGAGTGTCCTTGCGTTGAGTATGAAGAGAAACTGTACGTGTGTTGATACTGACGTCAATAGGAAGATGTAGGATATCGATAGCTGAACGAAAGGCCTCTTGGCGGTCATTTAGCCACACGTGATAGTGAGACTGTTCCACGGATTCTCCGGGCGTGACGATATCTGTAGTATGGACACGCACGCGAATAAAGCCATGTGTATGGCGAAAGCCCACCCAGAGCCAAGCCATGGGGTGAACTGTAGCGAAGGGATGGCTGATATGCCAAGGGTGAGCCACGGAACAATAGGTATTGACCGATTGATGTTGCTGAAATACGGTATGATACCTACCTGCCAATAGGAAAAAATCGCCTGTCCACTGATCAAATACATGTAAGAGCGTGGCATCTTCAGTCGCCCAAGGCTCTAACTGACCGATCTCATCAAGCTCAGTTACTTCCCATTCTTCAATATAGGAGATCATCTCCTTTTCAGGATGGATAGACGTTAAGCCAGCTTGGCGTAGTGTATCAGTCACCGACAAGATGTCATCGAATGAGAGAGTAGCAACGGATTCCCAGCGGTGTTCACGCATTGAAAATGTGAGGGGTTAGTGAGGGGAAGTGAGAAGAGATCACAGAGGTTTCACGATACTGAATCGTGCTGCATGAGGATAGCCTCGTATACAAGGATTCACCGCAAAATTTGTCATTGAATTATGTAGGAAAAAAGTGGCGGAGAGGGCGGGATTCGAACCCGCGGTAGGTGTGACCCTACGACGGTTTAGCAAACCGTTGCCTTCGGCCACTCGGCCACCTCTCCGCGTAAGATTATGTCAATGGTTTCAGCTACTTATAGATTAACAGCGTGGGTAACCTCAAGAGCAGGTTGCGGCTGGGTTGCGGATTCAGTCCCTTTGGGATCATCCAGGCAACTCACAAAGTGGCGATGATCTCCTTCAAATAAGTGTCCGTAGATATCCATCGTGACCTTGATACTACCATGTCCTAACTGTTCTTGGATATATTTCGGATTCGCTTTTTGCTGAATTAAGAGAGAAGCAAAGGTATGGCGACAGTCGTGGAAGCGGATCCGTCGCATTTTTGCTGTTTCCAATGCCTTATAGAATAGACGACGAACGGTTGTATCAGACATCCGTTCAAAGCTTTCAGGCCAGACAAACACCCAATCTGGTATTGGGACCTTTCGATAACTTGCCTCTAACATTCTGGTCTCCTTCAGTTGCCGAAGGGTTTGAAGGAGCTGTGGCGACATGTCTACCCGCCGAATCTTGTGGGTTTTGGTAGACGAAACCTGAGTTCGTACAATTCCCCTTCTCACTTCAATAAACAACCCATTTTGGAAATCTATATCCCCCCATTGAAGACCAAGTAGTTCTCCTTCACGCATGCCGGTTCGGAGGGCACACAAGAGCAAGGGATAGAAGGAGGGGAGTCCTGTTTGTGTGGATTGGAGCAATCCGTGGACTTCTTGAGTCGTGAGGGGCGAGATATGGGATCGACAGTCCTCTTTCACCTTGATCAGTCGCCCCATATTCGAGACAGGGGTGAGGGAAACGACGCCATCGTCAATGGCATGTTGATAGCCTTCTTTAAAGGGGGTCAGAACATTGTGAATGGTTTGTTTTTTAAGCCCCTTGTTTACCAGAGAGGCAATCAGTCGTTTCACATCAATTCGAGTGACTTCATTGAGGGGTTGTGGCCCAAAGGATGGAAAGATATGTCGTTCAAGGGTCTGTCGGTACCCTTTGGCTGTTGAAGGTTTACAGTGGGCATCTGCATAGGTAGTGAGCCAGTCAGTGAAAAACTCTTGAACGGTTGGAAGTTTACTATCTGGTGAATTGAGTCTAACCACTTCTCCGTTCTGTTCGGCCCATTTTAATTTGGCCGTCAACTTATCTGCGAAATCTTTGGCTAGTTTTTTATTTGTCCCAAAGGATTTGGCCTTCCGTTTCCCCTGCCAATCAATCAACACATACCAGCCCTTGCCGGGACGTTCACGAAGTTTGACGCCCATGATGGGTTCCCTTCTTTTGATTAAGCTCACGTTCTAATAACGCCCGAATGTACCCGCTGGCTGTGTAGCCTTGAGTCCGTAAGGCATCCAGCTTGGCCTTCAGTGGAGCAGGCACATGAATCAACATTTTCACCATCGACATGCTTCTCACCTCCTTTCACTATGAATGTAATATATGTAAAGATAGCTTACTATGTCAACAAATAGTTGAGTCTATTTCTAACAAGTGCTACGCTTCCGCTCATGACAAAAGCCAAAATCACAAAAGACCTCAATGATGAACCGGGCACCTGGATTTTTCGGGATATTCCGCGCGATCTCATGCGACGGGCAAAGGCAGCCGCCGCCATTCAAGGAACGTCTGTGAAACAACTCACGATCGACTTGATGGAGGAGCACTTGAAGGAGTTGGACCGCAAGGGGATTTTGCCGAAGGGGAAATGAGGAATCGTTTTGGCCAAGCTTTAATGAAAGAACTGAAGTACCTGGGGGTAGATCAGGATCGCAACATGAATGACCTGGTGAAGAGGCCATTGCGGACTTATTGAGGAAGTACAAGAGGAGGGGGAAATGAGCAGAAGAGTGACCACGTTCGTTGATAGGGTATTATTTTGGAAGAATCCGTGCCCGGAAACGCAAAAATGTCTTGGTCGCAACGAGAAGAGGTCCAGTCACTGATGAGCTTACGCCGTTCATGTATCGAAGATGTGCTAGATGTTATTCGAGAAATACAACGGATTTCCTCTGTGGGAAGAATGGAAAAGTCGTCCACTCTTCGCGGGGATGCAATACGGACTGTGGCAAATCGAGAACTCAGTCGAAAGCGTTTCTCTCATCGCGACTCCGCCGAAAGGTCAATTCATGACGCCTGCGCACGACGACTCAATCTCTCTACGGGTGAATTCGATGAATTAGTTGAGGAATGGCTATTAGGCAATCCTGCACGTTTGAGATCAACCTTACTCCCGAAAGCAAAAAATACACGACAGGAAGATGATATTAACTCTCTGCTAAAAGTTCATTAAAATTGAATGGAAGGCTCACAAGCCATTGCTCCACCATTCTGTTACTTCCGAGCCCTCAAACAGTTGCTACTGGATTTGGCTGAGGCTCACCTGAAGGAAATGGAAAAGAAGGGGCTGTTGCCGAAGGGGAAGGGGGTAGGCTAATTTTTGAGGAGACTTGATTATAATCTGAACTCGTTACAGTCACACCAGCACCCTAGACAGAAGAGAGGCGAATAATGAAAAGGTGGAGTATTAGTAAATTTGTCATTTTGTCAGTAATTTTATCTATAGGCTTTTTTGCTCCATGTCCCTCTTATGCTGTGCCCATCTATCAGTTGACCGATCTTCGAGCAGCCTCTGTGTGTTTTGAGCTTGGGGGTGGCAGCCTGGAATGCTCAGGCTTGACACAAGCCCAGCTCGCTGCCCAACCTGATAGCTTAATTCAAATTTCTTTCCCCCAGCGCGTTATCAAAGGAGGGCTGTCTGATGCTGCGGGGAATTTAGGGGGAGGCGATGAGTTTTTACGGATTGACTTTAGTCCGGGCTTACCTCCGACGAGCGGGAATTTTTTGCATTCGGTGTTTTTGTCATTCAATCCAACAGGAAGAGAATTGTCCTCAGGGATTACCACAGATATGAGAGTGTTTGGTTTTTCGGGAGATAGCTTGAGTGGATTCGCCGTATTTTCGTTTAACTCATCTGCTCCCACAATCGCTCCCATCCCCGAACCCTCCACCATCCTCTTATTCGGAACAGGCTTAGCCGCACTCGCTGGATGGCGGTATCGCAAGCGTGCGAACGCCTAGACTAGAACCATCAACACAGGTTGTGATAATAGAGCCTCACATCGTCGTGTGTGGGGCTTTGGTGTGTCCACTCCCCGAATAGCATTCCCTTTATTCCTCAGATTTTGTATGGTGTGTCCCTTGGAGATGAATAATGGTCCCGGCTGAAGAAGGAAAAGGCCCCGTGGCAATCATCTTGCGTAAAACAATCGTACTTTGTATCACCTTACTTCTTGGTGGATGCGCTATATTCTTGCATGTCAGGCAAGTTGATCTTGACGCGTGGGTGGGACAACCTGTTTCTGCACTAGAGAAACATCCGTTTTTTGTGACCAGACCAGTTGTCCGCACACGCACGTCCGATGGAACTGAGATTTGGAATTATGTAAATGGAAAGAATATTGGGACATGTAGTGTTTCAGGTTCTTTGTATGGCGGGTTGGTAGATTACGCAACGTATTCAAGTTTCTCTCAATGCATGCAAACCGTCGCAGCATGCAACAACCTCTTCTATATCAAGAACGGTATCGTTTTACGTTATCTTCCGGTAGGAACTGGTGGAATGTGGTGCTATACCACTCAAGCATTGCAGCCGAACCAGGCTGGACCTATGAATATACAATAACGTTTCAGTATTCCCTACCCGTCTTCTCTTCTCTGTTTTGTATTCAACCGAGTTATTTAGTTGCTCAGATACATCCATGATTTCAAAATTCATCGTAGTCAGTTTCGACAGGGCCAACACAAAGGATTCTTAACTAAACCTCCATGCTGACGAAGCTATTGGATATAATTGCACTCCAAAGCCTATTGATGTTCGAAATGACAGTCTTGATTGCGAGGCAAAACAACCAGGGATAATTCCCCGTTATTCGTTGGCCGCCCATAGCTCAGATAAGTGCAGATCATGAAGGGCTTGAAATAATTCTTTGGGATGCCGAAAGGCTTCAACCGTTTCCTTGCCCAGCTCTTGGAATCGAACCGCGATGTTGCGTCGGGCTTCGGCCAAAAGGGGTTCCCTTTTTTCAATGGGGACATTTTGGGCAAATTGAGCGGGCGTCAGGCCCATCAAGTAGAGAATGCCATAGTCATCTTTTCGCTCCTCATGGTGTTGGGCCGCCGTATATAACGAAAATCTCCAATGAAAATCAGTGGCCCCTACATACGATATATAATTCGTATCCCATCCCCTCGTGAATGCTAAAAATTGACTAGTAAAATAAATACTTCTTTTGTGATCATCCTTCGGTTGTTGGGATGGCCAGAGAGCTTCTTTAACTTCTTTTGGATTTTTCTCCAAAATCCATTCCCAGGTTTCTGGTTTCGATTGCGTGAGGAATTCCTTACACGCGTGTTCAACCTCTGCCCTCTTCAGCGAATCATAAGGAATCTGTGCTTCAATTCGCGCGAGTTGAATGTGTAAGTTGCGTTTCACAAAAATTTTATTGTTTCGAATGGAGTAGGCCCACTTGCTCTTCTAATGTGGCAAGACGTTGAGCAAATTCCGTGACTTCCATGGTTTTCAGCCATTTGTCTAATAACTCACAAATTTGTTGTCCTTCCGATGGCGTCAGACTCCCAATCTTTACAGCATCAATCACCTCGCCCATAGCCGTCAGGGCATTCTCAGGTTCAGTAAGATCCGGAAGTGCAAGGCTAATGGCTTGGTCACGTTTTGGCGCAATCAAGCGTTCCAGACACAACCGAAGGGCGAGGCCATCACCTTCTAGGGCTTTATCAACAGCCGTTCTCGTGAGCTGTTCGGCCTCCCCTTCAAGAAGAGCTTGAGCGGCCAAAGTGCTGCGATTGCGCGCGCCCACAGGTCTGCCAGCCGGATTGCCACTTGCCCCTGGCAGAAACTGGCCCTTTATTCGTTTGACCTCTTGTCCGTCTGTTGTATCAGGCTGGCTGTCATTCATAGAATTTCCTCCTTTTGTCATCTAGCGGTTGGTTCTGGCCGTCATACACGGTATCCCATTACGCCGGGACTTTTTGAAGTGTTCTGGGAATGGAAGAAGAATCGGTGTCTGGACAACCAGCATGTCGCTCCTTTCAGTCGGAGGTATATCATCTTGACCTGACTATCTTGCCAGTATGCTTCTTGAGGAGTGGTCTGACCGATCGCCATTCCACACACTGCAAACACCACTTCCCGCCGATGCGCCAGCCGTCCTTGGTGCCACATGAAGGACAACAACTCGCTTTCCACCACAGACCGCCAGCAAATTCTTCATGCGTGGCCACTGTGATATCAATCACCGTCTTACTGTTCATCAGCGTCACCTCTCGGGCAGGCATAGCACCAGGCAATGATTCTCCAGGGCTGGTCCTCATCTTGGGGAATAATCATCAGGCGTTCATTGTGAAAGTCGATATCTGCAATGGTTCCGGTATGCCATGCCCAGGCATAGTCTATTAGGCTCTTGATGGTGGTCGGGATTCTGTAGTCAACGATCTGCCCGATATGGAATGGACCATAGACAACCTCGATCGCTCGGACTTTTTCAGGGTATTTCTCGAGTAACATCAGAACCGCCTGATCGGGCCATTCCAGACGGTCGCCAACCTCAAGGGACACATGACCGAGGGTTTTTGTCTTCACCGTAAAAGGCGTGAGTGCTTCAATAATCAATTTCAATGACCTCCTCATCCGTGGGAATGTCAGGGATGACCGGGTTCGGCTCCCGAAGGCGTTCATGAAGGCGTTCACACCCTGGAGGTTGAACGCCTTCGGTGTTTTGTTGGGGTTTTTGGCCATTTTCCCCAATGTTTCCACGAAGGCGTTCAAAGTTCTCGGGTTGAGCACCTTCGTGAACGCCTTCGCACGATAGGGCCCACTTCCAAGAGCTATCTTTCAGGAATCCAAGCTTTTCTGATTCGACGCCTAGAGACTTGCGGGCCCGTCGCATAGTCCCCTCGCTGAATCCTAACTTTTTGGCTTCTGCCAGTGAGGCTTTGGCATCCATTGGACCGTCGCTTAAATAATCCCTTAGCCAGTCAACCGCCTCATCAAGTAGTGATTGCGCCTCTGGATCTTTCTTGTGTCCGAGGATTGATTCGGCGGTGATCCCGTCTTTCTCTCCATGCCACACCACGCCCCCGGTCTCGATGGTGTTGCCGTCAATCTCAATGTGCTTGCGTTCCAGTGCGTACGACAGGGTTGGGGCCTTCTCTCCGACGTTACACTTCATGTGAAGCAAGACCCTCTCGTCCTCGTCCTCTGGATCTATTCCCGCTAGTAGCACCGACCTTGGAACCGCGAATATTCCCAATGAGCCACCGATACGATATTTGACGCTCCCGGACTCGTTTTTGTTCAGATGACAGACAATGATGAAAGTCATGTCGTTATCCGCTGCAAACGCTGGTAAGACTCCTAACGCCCTCCTGATATGTTGATCGTTGTTAGAGTTCACATCACTCGCTAAGTGGGACATGAGCGGATCAATGATGAGAACTTTGGCGTCAACCTGCTTGGCAGTATCCACCAATAGCGGTAAGTCATCAGGCAACTTGAACCCGCCACCGTCGTACCCGTCTATCTCGATTTTGATGATATGGAGTTTTGTACGATCGCCACCGGCTGCAATGAACCGTGGGATTATCGTATGGCTTGCGGAATCTTCGGCACTGGCCAATACCACATCTATAGGAATGTCTTTATAGACGCCTGGTAATTGCCCACGGGTCAACCGTGCTGCAATATCGTGAGTGATCATGGACTTCCCTACATCGGGATCTCCGCAAATGACCGTAATATCATTTTCTGGAATGCGTCCTTCATAGACCCATGTTGTTTGCTCGGGCTTGATCGTGTCGGCTGATAGCAGGGTCAGTTTGCGGGTTCCTGTTGGGATAGAATCCAGTCCCACGTCTTGCGGTTCGGCGTCTGGCTGTTCAGCGGCAAGCCGCGCGTTCTCCTTAACAACCGCACGAAAATTCTCCATCGCGTTCATGCCGTCTCCCTCCAATTTTGCCTGGAGGTCCGCGCAGGTTCTCGCTCTTCCTGCCTCAGCCTCTGTTGAACCAGAAAGAGGAGATCGTCTAGATCATCACATTTTTCCAACCACATATACGCGGGACCGAGATGTGTCCATATTTCGTCAAACTCGGCATCGGTCGCGTTCGCAGCGTCCAAGCCTATAGTTGCTTCAAGAATGCGCTCCGATCGCT